>JBFHJN010000051.1:0-17916 GCA_041595875.1 Coriobacteriia bacterium | reverse complement strand
GGCCTCGGCGACATCCGCACGCAAAGCGTCAGCGGCACCCGGGCGGATGACCTTCACTACCACTTCGGCGCCCGCGGGAAGCTCCTCGCCCCACACAGGCCGATACGGTCTGGCAAGCACTGCGGCATGCACCTGCGCCACGGACGCTGTCGCCAGGGGCTTCTGGTCGATGGAGGCGTACAGCTCCCGGAGCGGTGCGCCCAGGCTCCTCTCGATCACAGGTGCCAGGCGAGCGAACGGGATGGGTGCCACCTGGTCTCTGAGCCGGGCCATCTCCCCGGCGAGCTCATCGCCGAACTCATCCGGACGGACCGAGATCATCTGCCCGAGCTTGATGAAAGCCCCGCCCAGCTCCTCGAACGCCCGACGCCACTCAGCGGCGAACGCTGCCCGCCTGGTGCTGGCCGAGACAAGCCCTAGCCGCGAACGCACGATGCCTCGCACCCCTGCTGCCAGAAGCACGCGAGTGATGCGGGCGGAACGCGCAGACACGACGATCACGCACCTTTGGCGAGCAGATGCTCGGCCATGGCGTCGAGCGTCACCTGCATCTGCTCAACGGCGCCGCGCAGCTGGGCGACCTCGAAGCGGATCTCCTCAAGGCGCTCATCTTGCGGGTCAACGGCCTCATCGACCTTGCCTGAGGCGATCTGCTCTTTGAGGCGCGCCTTCTCCTCGGCCACCATCGCCATGAAGCCGTCCGTGAACGCGTCGGCTCCGCCGGACATCCCCTCTCCGGCACCAGCCTGACCGCGCTCGACAGACTCCACCATCAGATCGTCGGCCTGCTCGTGAGTGAACATCCACAACGCAAAGAACTTCATAGGATCGAAGCCCGCCACCACAACCGCCCCCTCTGATCGTCTCTCGCATGGCGGCGTGAATTGCCGTCACCGCAAGTATTACGCAATACGTAATACCATGCAAGACGTATTATGGTCGAGAGCTACGTTGTGGAGGCGGGCAAGTCCCCCCTGCGGGTGCTCCTACTCTGCTGAGGATGCGCCCCCCACGGCTGCAACTCTGAACGTCAACCCGATGCCAGCGGCGCCCAGGATGGCGAGCAGCAACACCATCAGCGTGCCGCCAGTGTGGGGCAATCCGTCGCCGGTGTCGGCGACCTCGAATTCTGCGGTGGCTTGAGCTTCGACGTTGCCCGCGAGGTCGACAGCGTAGAACGCGATGTCGTGATCGCCGACTGTGCTGACCGCGACGGGGCTTACGTACTTCTGGAAAGCGCCGCCATCAAGGCTGTAGTAGATCGCGTCGACGCCGGACATCGCATCTGAGGACTCAAGTGTGATCTCAGCAGCATCGCTGTACTTCGTCGCGGCGTCAGATGTGGTGACGGGCGGCGTCAAGTCGATACGGACCAACGCAGTCTGCGTGGATTCGCTGTTGCCCACCGCATCGATGCTGCCGTAGGTCACCGTGGTAGTGCCTTCTGCAGACACGGGAATCGCTACTCCCGAAAAAGGCACCTGGGTACCACCATCAAGCGCATACCATGTAGACGCGACGCCCGAGAGTGGATCGACCGCGGTCAGCAGCACTGAGACGGCCTCGTTCTGCCAGTCCAGCGGTGCGTCGCTGACAGTGGCCGGCGGGGTGAAGTCGAGTCCTATGCTGGACACCACAGCCGTCTCGGTACCGCCAGAGTAGTCCACGGAGTAGAACGTAAGCTCCGTGCTGCCTTCGGCAGAGAGCACGATAGGGGCCGAGTAGAGCTGCGGTGCCGCCGTGCCGAAGAAGTAGTAGGTCGCCGCAACGCCGCCCTCATCGGTCGCGGACAATGTCAGTGTCACCGGGGTAGCAAACCACGTGCTCAGCGGGGAGCGGCTGGTGACGGGCGGGGTCGCGTCATACTCGTAAGCGCCCATGTCCGGGGCGGCGACCGTATCGGCGTCGCCGTCGAGGGGCCGCAGTGTACCAAGCATATCGTGCGGCATGGAGTCGGCAGGATTCGCGGTATCGATGCACGGGGATCCGGCGGTCAGGGCAAGATCTGAACCGGATACAGACACGAACTGCGGGTCACTGTGCGTGACACCCAGACCTGCAACGTCCGTATCCTGGACGCACGAATAGCTCACCACTGCCAGTGCCCCGGACGCGATGTCATCGCCATTGCCCCAGAACACGGAGTTGGTGATCACTGGACCGGGACCGAAGGACGCTACACCTATACCGCCGTTGTACGCCACAGTGGAGTTCAAGATCAGCGGAGCACTGCCGCTCATCATGTAGAAGAGACCGTCGCCGTTGCTCGCTGTGTTGGAATGGATCACGCAACTGTTCACCGTCGGCGAACCCTCCCTGGCCATGAGCCCGCCACCAAAGAAGCCCGCGGTGTTTCCACGGATCACGCAGTCGAGCACTGTCGGTGAGGCCAGGTACGCCGCGATGCCAGCACCGTAGTTGGCTGTGTTTCCGGTGATGAGGCAGTCTTCCACAACCGGCGAAGCCGATACGCAATACACCCCACCGCCCCACGACCTGCCGCTGTCGTCCGTCGTACCGCTACCACCGGTGATAGTGAATCCGGAGATCACCGCACTACTTGATCCGGCGTAGAAACCGACCGCGGACATGCCTGTCCCCTGAGCGTCTATCGTGCAGACATCCGTGCCCGCGCCAATAATCGAAACGCCTTTGGAAATCACAAGCGTCTCGGCATAGGTACCGGCCGACACCAAGACCGAGTCTCCGGGCGCCGCAGCGGTGACAGCAGCGCTGATCGACTGATATGGCGCCCCTTCAGACCCGTCACCACCGGCAAGCGCGTTGGCATCCACGTGCAAGTCGATCGCAAGTGCGGGCGTTGCCCACAACAGGACGATTGCGGCGGTTGTGGCCATCAACAGACGGGCCTTGAGGTGCGTGCGCATAAAATCCCCTCGCATGAGATCAGAAGCGAACCGTCCTTGCAGCTTACTGGAAGTTCCTGAGAGATGCGAAAACCGCACCGGGTGACCCGTATCCGGCACCACGCGTGCCCTTGCATACGCCTGGTACACTAGACGGATGTCTCTTCGGCGAACATCTTCGCTCGTACTCGTCGCTGCAGGCGCATTGTGCCTGCTGCTCATGCTGACGCTGCCCGCAGTCGCCGCACCTTCGGCGGCCCAGACCGCCGAGGATCGGGCGGCCGTTGAACGTGCAGTCGAGGAGTACGACGCAGCCGTTGCGCAATCCGCCAGGATCGAGGCACTGAGTGCCGAGGCGACTACAAGACTTGACGCCGCGGTCGAGGCAGAGTCCGCTGCACAAGACAGGCTCCGGGTCTCCGTCCTCACGGCCTACCGGACTGATGATGTGAGCTTCATCTCGATACTTTTCAGCGCCACCACCTTTGAGGACTTCGTCACTCGCCTCGACCTGCTGTCCAGGATCGCGCAGCAAGACGCCGAGACGGTGACAGCCCTGCGTGACGCGCGCATCGAGGCGCAAGTCTCGGCAGAAAGGCTCCTCGAGCTCCAGAGCGATGGGCTGCAAGCTGTGGATTCATTGGCCGAGAAGGTTGCCGGGGCCAAGAAAGAGCTCGCCTCAAGCGAAGCGGCCCTCAGCGAGTACCAGGCCCGGATCGCCGCGAGTACCAAGTCCGCAACAAGCACAGACCAGACACGGCAAGTCACAGGATCCGGCGCCTGGAAGACTGCGGTGGCGTCGCATTACGGCATCAACTTCACGGGTACCGGAGCCAGTGGCGAGTCCATCGGGCCGTACTCCATGATGGTTGCGCACAAGACGCTGCCGTTCGGCACACTGGTCGAGTTCGAGTACAACGGCAAGCGAGCGGTCGCCAAGGTCGCGGATCGCGGGCCGTACACCGAGGGACGCACGTTCGATCTGGGTCCCGGCGTTATCCGGGTGCTCGGCTTCAACGGAGTGCACGAGGTCCGGTACCGCATCATCTCGGACTAGCTGACCGAAAAGACCCGGGGCGCGGGCGCGCACGGGGATCAGCCCCACGAGGGCTGCGCACATCCGCTGATCAAGAACGGCTTAGCCTCTCTGAATCAAACTCCAATACTGTTAATATGGCCTCAGTGAGGACGTCCGGTGCCGAGGGGCGCCTGTTGTCGCATTGCCGCAGCAGTCTGCCCCTACGCCCGGACCTGTGAAGATGCGGCCTGCCTGGATGAAGAGTAATCGACGAGCGGGACTTATCCCCGCGCTTGCTTCGCTGACACTGGTGCTACTGGTTCTGGCTGTCCCCGGTCAGGGCGACTTGCTGCTCGCCCACGCCTACAGCGCACAGGCTGCCGTCCACAGAATGGCGGAGGATATCGGGATTCCGGTGGCCGCCGGCCCGGACGCACCGATACTCGTTGAGGCGACGTCGGGCGATGCCGAAAACGTGCTTCGCTGGTCTCGTGTCGAGGCGGCGACCGGCTATGTCGTCTATCGGTCAGACGGTAGCGGCTTCACGCCGGTCGGCTTCACGCGCACCCCTGAGCTCCGTGACCGCATCTCGACCGGCAGACAAGGTGTCTACTCATATGCGGTAGCCGCCACCGCAAACGGACGGCAGGGCGAGCTGTCCACCTCCGCAGCAGCCGATGTAGTGCATCTGGCGGCCCTGGTCACAGCGGACGAGGACTACACCATCAGCGCCAGCACCGGCGAGATCAAGCTCTTCATCCCGGCGCACACCTTCTCAAAGGACACGACGCTCACCATCGATGAGGTCTTTCCGCAGACAGCGGGTCCAGATTCGAACACTGCGTTCTTTACCGGAACCTACGAACTCGGTCCGCACGGCCTGACCTTCAACGACACACTCCCCACTCTGACGCTCGCCTATGAAGGCACGGATTCGTCAGAGGACTTCGAGCGCGACTGGGTGGCGGCGACCGCGCGCTTGTACTATGCGGAGAGCTCGGATTCAATCTGGGCGGACGTAACGGAGTCCATCCGGATCGATGTGGCCGCCAACACCGTCTCCAACGACTTGCGTCACTTCTCGGCCTACGCCTCCGGATACACAGTGATGCCGCACGGCCGGTACACCCAGGACTCGGTGCTGTGCTCCACTTGCCACGTCGCCCACGATGCCGCTGGAGACGCGCTTGGAACGCGAGCGGACCTCGACTTGTGCTACTACTGCCACGGGGCAGACGTCTCGACTGCCGATGCATCGGGCGCACACGGCGCCAACGTGCAGGCCCAGTTCCTGGGCAGCAGCGATCAAAGCGCCACCACCGCCTACTCCAGACATCCGGTCCAGGAAGGCGAGATGCGCTGCTCGGACTGCCACGCCGTGCATGCCGATCCCGACGAGTACCCCAAACTCCTCTTCGCCTGGAACGCCGACGGAAGCAAGACCAAAGTCGACGACGACAGCGGTGTGATCGGCAATGACTTCTGCTTTGGCTGCCACGGAACGTTCGACAACGCCAACGTGAACGCGGAGTACTATGCGGCTTCCGGCGGTGACCATGAGTCCGACTACACGACCGGTCATGCCGCCCTCACCTATGAACCCGCTGCCACCGACGACAGCACCTGTGCGATCACTCCCTCCAACGGGAGCGGGATACAGTGTCTGGTCTGCCACCAGCAGCATGGCTCGGAGGATGCAGGGTATCTCAACTCTTTCGAAGCGGGTCAGCCCGCTGACAAAGAAGCCCTCTGCTACACGTGCCACCTCGACAGTGGGACGGCTGCGACATGGAACGGCCGGTACATCCCCGAGGAGTTCTCCCGCGCCAGCTCGCACGACATCACCGGCGCGACCGGCGCGCAGCTCACTTGCGCCAACTGCCACAACTCGCACACCGTGGGCGCCGGCAACTTCGGGCTGATCGATTCGCCATCGATCTATGGCTACCTCAACTGGGATCCGGCCCGGTTCAGCGACCCGGACAACACTACTGGCAGCGTGGCTACTGTAGAAGCGTTCTGCCTGCGCTGTCACGACGGATCGCCCCCGGTGAAGACGCTCACCGAAAGCACGATCGTCCCCTACACGGTGAGTTTCCCGGATTGGAGCAGTGATCCGTTCTTCACGGGCTGGGACAAGTCGGGGATGACGAGCAGCGCTCACTACAACGCCACGACGGGCAACATGGACGTCCGCTGTGACTCATGCCATGACCCGCATGGATCGGACAATGCGCGGCTGACCGCGTTCTCTGGTGGATACGGCCTGTCGCCGATCTCGATGCACGGCTCGGAGCCACCCAATGAGACCATGCGGGAGAACGACGAGTCATACGCCGAGGAGGGCCTCTGTTACGGGTGCCATGCATGGACGGGCGGCTGCGGCTGCCACTACAGCGGTCATGACATCCGGAACCTGGCGATAAAGACACAGCTGAGCAAGCTGCCCGCTGACGCCGCCGCCCAGTGGTCGGAGCCTGCGACGGTAGGCGCCAGCCCCAGCCGCTACATCTATGAGACCCTTTCCCTCGACGTGAACAACGACGGACGCCTGGACGTCATCGCGACCGACTACTCACTGACCAACAACATCCTCCTGTTCGTGAACAACGGCGGAAGCCCCATCACCTGGACGTCCAGCACGCTTGGCACGCTGGACCGAAGCCGGTATGCCATCGACTCTGGCGACTTCAACAGCGATGGCCTGCCCGACCTGGTCTTTGGCAACTACAACACCATCTACCTGCTGATGAACAAGCCGAGTTCGCCGGGGACTTTCACCCAAAGCACCCTCTACACACGAACAGGCTCCTACTACACGACAGACGTGGCCATCGACGATATTGACGGCGATGGGGACGATGACATCGCCTGGTGCGTCTACAGACCCTCTGTCGAGAGCGAGGTGTACACCACCAGCAACCTGAACGGCCTGGGAACCTCGTGGCAGACCACGCTCAGGTCGACAGGTTCTGCCGAGATAACCCGCCAGATCGTCACGGGTGACTTCACCGGCACGATCATCGATGGCAAACCGGCCAAAGACATCGTCATGACGTCATGGGTCGGCTCCCCGATCGAATACCGGCTCAGCCTGATCAAGCCCACGGCCAGCGGGAGCTGGACGCGCACAGCGATAGACACCAGATACGACTATATGCACCGGGCGATGAGCAACGGTGACTTCGACGCGGACGGCGACGACGATATCGTGGCAGGCATAGGCGCCAACGTGATGCGCTACAGCAACGACGCCGGCGACGGCTCGACCTGGTCGCCTCTTATAGCCTCAAGCACCGGCGGCACGGTCAACGCGGTGTCCACGGGCGATATCAACGGGGATGCGACCATCGACATCCTGGTGGGCAGGAGCTCGAGCAACCATGTCTCTGCGCTCAAGAACATCGACGGGGACGGCAACACATGGGTCCACTGGGTCGTGGATAGCACGGTGCAGAACTGCTTCGCAATCACCTCGGGTGACATCAACGGGGACACCAAGATGGACGTCATCGCGGGCCTGGAACTCTACCCCTCTGGCGCGCCGGTCGTGTGGTACGAGAACTACGACCGGGAGATGCCCGTCTCGGCACACCCCACCAACGACTACAAGAACCGCCACAGCAGCAACGAGACGGCAACCGACCTGGGCGCAGAGAACCGTCATGCTGAGTGCGTGGACTGCCACGACGTCCATCTCGCCCGCCACGGGTCCCACACCATGGGCACCAACGTGGCCTCGCAGGCGATCTATGGATCGCGCGGGGTCAGTCCTGCGTCTCGATCGGCCTGGACCGCCCCGGCCAGCTACACCGAGAAGGTCATCACCTACGAGTACGAGCTGTGCTACAAGTGCCACTCGTCCTACACCACCGGCTACACCGGCGAAGACAAGGCCAAGGAGTTCAACCCTGCAAACCTCGCTACGCACCCTGTCGAAGGAACGGGAGCGAACCTGGGCATCAGGGACGGCTCCTTTGTGGAGGGAACCCCCTGGAACCCCACCGCCGGCGATGACGCCGACTACTCCGCGACAAGCCCCAAGATGACATGCACGGATTGCCACGCGAGTGAGACCGAGACGGATCCGCGCGGACCCCACGGCTCGACGATCACACACATCCTGCGCGGCACCGCATCCACCTCCACCGTCGGCGACCTCTCCGAAAGCACGCTCTGCTTCGTCTGTCACGACTCCGCTGTCTACGGTCATACCACGATCAGCCCCGGCACCGGCGGCTCGCAGCCCGGCGAGACATCGGGCAGCGAACAGAGCCGCGTCAACCACAAGCACTTCTACTACCAGGGCGCACAGTGCCTTGAGTGCCACGCCCCCCATGGGTCGAACAGCCAGCACCTGATAGAGGGGACATACACGCACACCGCGACCGGAGGCACGATCAGGAGCTTCACAAGCTGCGATTCCATCGGCGGCTGCCACAGCAGCGGCACCAGTCGCACCTACACCAGCAACTACTAGGCGTGCACCGGAGAGATACCCGCCGCTCGCGAAGCGACAGGTCAGCCGGATTCCGACCTAGTAGTAGAAGGTGTCGAGATTGCCGGTCAGACAGATCAAGACGACCGGGTCCTGCCCGCGGTCGAGCCACCGAAGCAGCTCCACCATCTTGCTCTCGCTGATGCTCACACAGCCGGCCGTATAACCCGAACCGCTGTTGCAGTGGATGAAGATCGCGTTGCCCTTGCCGGGCTTCTGTTCCAGGTTGAAGCCGGTGTCGATCCCGTACTTGTAGGCCGTGGGCAGATACATGTGCTCGTAGTTGTCGCCGGCGCTTGGCACGCCCTCCACCAGGTCGTTGAAGGTCGCGGAGCCATAGTTACCGTCGTAGTAAGTGTTGGAACCCACCCGCTTGTAGCTGAGCGAGCTATCGCTTGTATTGGGGTTGGCGGCCGTCCCGAACGCGTACGGCAGCGAGTACACGCCGATGGGCGTCTGCAGCTGTCCTTCGATGCGCTCGGCATCAAGCACCATCCCCCGCTTCCCGACACAGGCAGCGGTGGACATGACCTTGCTCCAAGTGGTGCCAATCTGCTGATACGTCGCCAGGGTAGCGCGTGTGGTGCTCATGGTATCCGCGGTGACGACGATGACCTGGGTCGCACCACTGAAGGCTGCGCCATGAAACGACTTCGCCGGCGGCGGTGTCGTCTGCTTGGCGGCCGGAGCGGACGTCTCGGTCTCGCTCGTGTCCGGCTCTCGCGTCTCACCGGGAACCTCCGCAACCGTCGGCTCGACAGACGCAGTGGTCTCCGATACCACCCGGTCATCCAGCCGGGCCACATCAGCGGCATCGAGCACGGGCGACCGCGCGGGGTCATCGGCCATGTGCGCGACGTTGAGAAAGAGCGCCGTGCCACCAACGGCCGCAAGCACGACAACCGCCGAGATGACAACAGCAAGCCGATGCTTGCGCGTGAGACCCGTGATGACTGACCAGGTGCTGGCCCTGTGCTTGCCCGACACGCTGGTGCTCCTCTCGGCGAATCCGGACGGCCTAGCTGCTAGAATACTAGAGCCTCATGAACCATGCCCACACCGGCCGCGTAGGAACCAGAGGTGTGTGAGTTGGTCAGAACCGGGAAGAGACTCGCTCTTGCAGTCATGATCGCGAGTATGACGCTCGCGCTTGCTTCCTGCTCTCAGACAACCGCTCCCACAAGCAGGGATCTTGTCTATCGTCCCGCGCTCGCGGAATCTGTGACCGCCACCGCTGCTGCTCCTGCCACGGTTTCAACCGCTTCGGCAGAACCATCGCCGGTGTCGATACTGGACGCCACGGCCCGGAAGTCCGTCTCGCCGGAGCTTATGGTCATCGACGGCTTCGTCAAGGTGACCGACATCGATGACACCATCGTCACCGACCTCAGGTATGCCACCACTGACAACTTCACCGGCCAGAAGGTCTATCCCACCGACACCTGTGTATTGAGACTCACCACCGCCAAGAAGCTGGCTGCCGCAAACGCCCAGGTCGCCAAGCTCGGCTACCGCATCAAGGTGTGGGACGCCTACCGACCGGTCTCGGTCCAGAAGATCTTCTGGAGCATCTATCCCGACAGCAGATACGTGGCCAACCCGTCGACAGGCGGCTCGATTCACAACCGTGGCTGCGCGGTTGATGTCACCCTTGTTGACCGCGACGGCAACGAGCTTGTCATGCCCACCGGCTTCGACGACTTCTCCGACAAGGCATCGCCTACCAGCTCCGCCATGTCCGCCGAGGCAAGAGCGAACCTCGACGTCCTTAGAGACGCCATGCTCAGCAATGGCTTCACAGCGGCCACAACGGAGTGGTGGCACTACAACGACAGCGACCGCAACAAGTACCCGATCGCAGAGGTCGACCTGTCGCTCTTCTGACCCGCGTTGCGGCCGTTGTGCCGTCTACCTGATGTCGAAGCGGTCCAGGCTCATCACCTTGTCCCAGGCCGCCACGAAATCGTGCAGGAACTTGTCCTGGGAGTCGGCGCTTCCGTACACCTCCGCCAGAGCCCGGAGCTGCGAGTTCGAGCCAAAGACGAGGTCGACGCGAGTGGCGGTCCACTTAGGTTCGCCCGTGACGCGATCGTGGCCCTCGAACGCCTCCCCGTCCTCGGAAGAGGCCGCCCACTCGGTACCCATGTCGAGCAGGTTCACGAAGAAGTCGTTGGTGAGAGCCTCGGGCCTCTGCGTGAACACACCATGCCCCGACCCCTTGAAGTTCGCGCCCAGGACACGCATACCACCGACGAGCACCGTCATCTCGGGTGCGGTCAGTGTCAGCAGCTGTGCACGATCCACGAGCAGCTCTTCGGCCGAGACCGAGTACTTCGCCTTGAGGTAGTTACGGAAGCCATCTGCGATAGGCTCGAGCACAGCGAACGATGCCGCATCGGTCTGTTCCTGCGACGCGTCGGTGCGACCCGGCGTGAACGGGACCGTGACGTCGTGGCCGGCGTTTCTGGCCGCCTGCTCCACCCCCGCGCAGCCGCCCAACACGATCAGATCGGCGAGCGAGACCCTTTTGCCATCGGATCGAGCGTTGTTGAACTCCTGCTGGATGCCCTCAAGCGTGGTGAGCACGCCTTGCAGCTTAACCGGCTCGTTGACCTCCCAGTCCTTCTGAGGTGCAAGCCTGATGCGGGCGCCGTTCGCACCTCCGCGCTTATCGGAACCACGGAACGTGGATGCCGAAGCCCACGCGGTCGAGACCAGTTGGGACACTGACAGTCCGGAAGCCAGTATCTTTCCCTTGAGAGCGGCGATGTCTTGCTCGTCGATCAGCTCATGGTCGACCGCGGGTACGGGATCTTGCCAGATGAGCTCTTCGGCCGGGACTTCCGGACCCAGATAACGGGAACGCGGCCCCATGTCGCGGTGCGTCAGCTTGAACCAGGCGCGTGCGAAGGCGTCTTCGAACTCCTCGGGATTCTCCAGGTAGTGGCGCGCGATTCGCTCGTAGACCGGGTCGAACTTGAGCGAGAGGTCCGCCGTGGTCATCATCGGCCGGGTCTTCTTCGACGGGTCGAACGCGTCGACCACCATGTCCTCTTCTTCCACGTCCTTTGCCAGCCACTGATGCGCTCCCGCTGGGCTCTTCACAAGCTCCCATTCGTACTTGAACAGCACCTTGAGATATCCGATGTCCCACTTGGTGGGGTTGGGCTTCCAGGCACCTTCTATGCCGCTGCTGATCGTATCGGCGCCCTTGCCGCTACCAAAGCTGCTCTTCCAGCCAAGGCCTTGCTGCTCTATGGGAGCGGCCTCGGGCTCAGGACCCACGTGAGACGCATCCCCCGCGCCGTGGCACTTGCCGAAGGTATGTCCGCCGGCAACCAGCGCGACCGTCTCTTCGTCATTCATGGCCATGCGTGCGAACGTGTCCCGGACGTCATGCCCTGAAGCGGCGGGATCCGGCACGCCATTGGGTCCTTCGGGGTTCACGTAGATGAGGCCCATCTGCACTGCCGCAAGCGGATTCTCCAAGTCCCGCTCACCGGAGTAGCGTTCATCGCCGAGCCATTCTTTCTCGGCTCCCCAATAGACGTCCTCTTCCGGCTCCCAGATATCTACTCGGCCACCGCCGAAGCCGAAGGTCTTGAACCCCATCGACTCCAATGCGCAGTTGCCGGCGAGGATCATGAGATCGGCCCACGAGATCTTGCGGCCGTACTTCTGCTTGATGGGCCAGAGCAGACGGCGCGCCTTGTCGAGGTTCACATTGTCCGGCCAGCTGTTCAGGGGCGCCAGGCGCTGGTTGCCCGACCCGCCGCCGCCACGACCGTCGCCCATGCGATAGGTGCCCGCGCTGTGCCACGCCATCCTGATCATGAGGCCGCCGTAGTGCCCGAAGTCGGCCGGCCACCACTCCTGCGAGTCCTTCATGAGCGCGTACAGATCCTGCTTCACCGCGTCCAGGTCAAGGGACTTGAATTCCTCGGCATAATCGAAGGCTTCGCCCATGGGGTCGACCTGCGGTCCGTTCTGGTGAAGGACCTTCAGGTTCAGCTGCTCGGGCCACCAATCCTGGTTGGATGTGCCGGCACCGGCGACAGGCACGCTGGGATGACCCATTCCATGGCTCTTGCTGCTTTCACTCATGACCGTGACTCCTCTCAACGCGCGAACAGGCGCATCGCTGTGATGGTGAACCAGGAAGCCGACCCCCCTGCGACCTCGTTAGGGGGTCACGGTTATCGATACCCGCTCTGACTCCGTGCGACACCGGTGATGTATGCAGCGGGTTTGTTACGATGAAAGCACGCGGCTGTTTCTCGAAGGGATGATCCGCCGCCGAGAGGAGCACGCATCAGTTGAGCTATCTGGGCTTTGCCATGACAGTCTTCGCAGGGTTCTTGGCGATCTCGAACCCCATTGCAAGCACACCGATCTTCCTCAGCATCACCGAGGACGAGACCGAGGAGATGCGCAAAGAGATCGCACGCAGGGCGGTAGTGGTGGCATTCATCATCGTGGCAGTGCTTTGCGCGACCGGGCAGTGGCTCTTCGCCCTTCTGGGCATCACGCTCACCGCACTCCAACTCACGGGTGGCGCCATCGCCTTCATCATCGGCTATCGGATGCTCCAGGGCGATGTATCCAATGTGCAGAGCCCCAAGGCGAGCGTCGTTGATGCGCAGGACTTCTCGACCAGTCTCGACATGGCCGTCTCTCCCCTTGCCGTGCCTATTTTGGTGGGGCCGGGCACCATAGCCACCGCGCTCAGCTACTCCGGTCACGGAGGACTTGCCGAGATAGCGATCACCATAGCCGCTTTTGGCGCTCTGTGTCTGGTGACCTACCTGCTGTTCGTCTTTGGCAAGCCGCTACTGCGGTACCTGGGAAAGACCGGCATCAGGGCGCTTAATCGGCTGATGGGCCTGGTCCTCGCTGTCGTAGGCGTGCAGCTGCTGCTGAACGGACTGCAGAGCGCGCTAGCTTCAGTCGGGACGTAGCCGTAACCGCAGCTCAAGGCCCCTGAAACCGGCGCAGGAGCGCACCGTGCAGACCGGACTTGGAGAGCCGTTTGCTACTCTACAAAGACCGAGGGGTAAGAAATCGTCGTCCCTTGCGCCCAAAAAATGCCTGAGGAGGCGCCTGACTGTGCGTGCATCCAAAGAAGAGACCGAACCCATCATGGTCACTCCCGTGTCGCGGAAGATCGACCCGCTCACGGATGACTGGCACTGGCAACTGAAGAACTCGATCAAGACCCTCGAAGGGGTCGAGGAGTTTCTCGGCGTCGAGTTCGAGCCTGCCGAGCGAGCGCTTCTCGACAAGACGCTCGAGAAGTTCCCGCTCTCAGTGACCCCCTACTATCTGTCCCTGGTGAACACTGAGGATTTCCGCAACGATCCCGTCTTCAAGCAGGCGGTACCGTCTGCCGGTGAGCTGATCGTCCAGGAGCATGACATGGCCGACCCGCTGGCCGAGGACACCGACAGCCCTGTCCCCATGATCACCCACCGCTACCCTGATCGCGTGCTGTTCCGTGTGAGCAACACGTGCTCTATGTACTGCCGCCACTGCACCCGCAAACGGACGGTCGGCGACACGGATGCGGCGCCCCTACCGTGCGACATCGAAGCAGCGCTCGACTACATCCGGAAGACAGAGGGCGTGCGTGACGTGCTGCTCTCCGGCGGCGACCCGCTGATGCTCTCTGACAGCCGTCTTGACCAGATACTGACGGCACTGGACGAGATCGAGCACGTCGAGGTGGTGCGACTGGGCACTCGCATGCCGGCGGTCCTTCCGCAGCGCATCACCGAGGACCTGTGCAAGATGCTCGCAAGACATCAGCCGCTATGGGTGAACACGCACTTCAACCACCCCAACGAGATCACCCCCGCCTCCAAAGCCGCGCTGCGCCGACTGGCAGACGCCGGGTTGCCCCTGGGCAATCAATCAGTCCTGCTCGCCGGCGTGAACGACTGCCCCCGCATCATGCGCAGGCTTGTCGAACGTCTCGTGGCTAATCGCGTGCGGCCCTACTATCTCTACCAGTGCGACCTCTCCGAGGGTCTGTCTCACTTCCGTACGCCTGTGAGCAAGGGGATCGAGATCATCGAGAACCTGATCGGCCACACGAGCGGGTTTGCTGTGCCAAGGTACGTGATCGACGCACCACACGGCGGCGGCAAGATCCCCGTGATGCCCAACTGCATCGTCTCCTGGACGCCGGACCGCGTCGTCTTGCGCAACTACGAGGGCGTCATCTGCACGTACCGGGAGCCGGTCGATTACGACCGCGCCCAGTGCGACCACGAGTGTGCCACGTGCGAACTGACCGGTCCTCCCCCGTCAAAGAGAACCATCCACGGCGTGGCGGGCCTGATGCGCGATGGCAACGACACCGACGCGCTTGTACCCGAGAACAATGAACGCCATAACCGCCGAGATGACGAGTAGTCTCGTGTCTGAGGCGCACCCGGCAGGCACGCAAGGCAGTGGCGATCGCACAGAACAGAGGGGCGGGGCTCTCGTTCAGCACGGTCACCTGAGCGACCGGGCCTATCTTCTCAAGCCCGGTCCGGATGCGATCGCTGACATCGAGCTCCTTGAGCGTCTGGCGGCGGAGCACGGCTACTCCAAGCTCTTCGCAAAGACCACCGGCACTGCGACTCAGGCCTTCCTGGATGCCGGATTCGGAGTAGAGGCTCGAATCCCATCAGGCATACCTGGCGAGGAGGTCTCCTTCTGCACGCGGTTCCTCACAGCAGACAGGGCGGTAGAACGCTTCCCCGAGCAAGTCCAAGCCGCGCTGACGCCGCAGGTGCGCAACCGGACAGGGCGCACCACCTCACCCGCCGCAAACATCCGGCCGCTTGGAGAACGCGACGTCCCCGAGCTCGTGGAGCTTTACTCCCACGTGTTCCCCAGCTATCCCTTCCCCATCGACGATCCCGCATTCTTGCTGGACGCGATGGCCGAAGGCACCGTGTTCGTTGGCGTCCGGGACGAGACGGGTCGGCTGGTCGCCGCTGCCTCTGCCGAGCTAAGCGCCGAGACCCTCACCTGTGAGCTGACGGACTTCGCCACTCACCCGGACAGCCGGGGTGCAGGCCTTGCCAGCGCGCTGCTGGCCGGACTTGAGACTGCGGTGAGCACGCAGGGTATGCGCGTGGCGTACACGATAGCGCGCGCGACCTCGGCAAGCATGAACTCCGTGTTCGCTCGGCGGGGCTACATCCACGCGGGCACGCTGGTGAACAACACCCACATCTCCGGGCGGATCGAGAGCATGAACGTGTGGTACCGCACGCTCGATAGCCGGGCGCGATAATACGCCTTCTGCACCATCTCCTGAGGTAGACTCAGCCTGGGAGGTCTACCGTGCTGCGATGTGTGCGCCCGTTGCAGCACCCATCGAGGGAGGTATCGCATGTCTAAAGCCCTACGTGTCGCCGTCGTCGTGTTGATCGCGGCCTCTATGGCGATCGTCGCCGCAGGGTGCGCAAGCGCCCCGCTCGATGATCAGTTCAAGAGCGCTTTCGAAGAGAAGGGCGTACCCGTGGAGGCCGTGGATGTCAGTGTGGTCCCCCACGAAGCACAGCTCATGGCAGACCAGATGATCCTCCACAGTCACGGCATCACCGATGCCCGTGACGAGGAACTGGTGCACGCCACGGTCACACTCCCGAACGGAGAACAGGTGACCGCAGTCAAGTACGAGGACAAGGTCTACACCTACAACAATGACGCCGTCGAGTAAGCGGAGCTGCGCCCGCACTTCCAAGAGGAGATCGCCACTGTGAGAAGATGGATCCTGGAGACCCGACCACAGTTCCTGGTTCTGTCCCTCGTCCTCGTCGCTCACGGCGCAACGCTTGCAGCCTGGCAGGGCTCGTTCGACTGGTGGCTGACGTTGCTGTCCGCCGCCGCGCTCGTGTTGCTCCAGGCTAGCGTCGACGTTCTCAACGACTGGCATGACTATCACCGGAGCGGGATCGACCACGAGACACCACGGACCCCCTTCTCAGGTGGCAGTGGGATGCTTCCCGCCGGCACGATGTCCCCACGAGAAGCACTCGCGCTGGGCGTTGGCACTCTGTCGGCCGGTACGGCCATAGGGCTGTATCTGGCGTGGGTCGCCGGACCACCCCTGCTGATCATCGGGGTCATCGGCGTTGTGTCCGTCGTGGCGTACACCCCGATCCTGACAAGGATCGGGTTGGGTGAAGCCGTCACCGGGCTCACGCTGGGAGCTCTACCGGTAGTCGGCGTCTACTTCCTGCTCGCAGGCCGACTCGACGCTGTGGCCTGGATCTCCGGCATCCCCGCGGCACTGCTCACATACAACCTGTTGCTGTTGAACGAATTCCCCGACACCGAAGCAGACACCGCGGGCGGGCGGCATCACATGGTCATACTCCTGGGAAAGCGCAACGCCTCGCGGCTGTACGCGGTCCTTGAGGCAGGGGCCTTCTTGTCGATCGCGCTCAGCGTGGCCTTCTGCATCATCACACCCTGGGCGTTGCTCGGCCTTGGTGGAGGCATCTTCGGGGTGAGGGCGATCAGGGCCACTCTCGCTCACTACGACAGCTTTGAGGGACTTCTCCCCGCGCAAGGATCCAACATCATCGCGGTGCTGGCGACGAACGCCTTCATGGCGATCGGCTACATGATCGCCGCGCTCACGTAGGCATAGCGCCGGCCGCTAGCCTGCAGTCCTTGCCAGCGCGTTGGCTGGCAGGACTTGAGACTGCGGTGAGCGCATAGGGTATGCGCGTGGCGATACCCGCTGGAATCACACGGGCAACTACTGAACAGAAGCGTATACGCCGAGAGGACCCTTCATGCTATCAGTGCTGCTCGACATCACGGTCATCTTCGTGCTTGCCGTCGCGGCGGCGATCATCTGTCACAGGCTCAACCTCCCGTCATCACTGGGCTTGCTGCTCGTAGGCGTGCTGGCAGGGCCTGACGCGCTCGGGCTGGTGCGCAACACGCACGAGATCGAGATCATCGCCGAGATCGGTGTGGTGCTGCTCCTGTTCGTCATCGGGCTTGAGTTCTCGCTGGGAGATCTGACTCACATGAAGCGCCAGTTCATCGTGGGTGGTTCGATCCAGTTCTTCGGCACGGCGGCCGTGATCGGGACAGCGACCTACGCCCTGGGCTCCTCGGCTAGCCAGAGCGTCTACCTTGGCTTCGTCGTGGCCCTTTCCAGCACCGCCATCGTGCTGAAGATGCTGCAAGATCGAGCGGAGCTCGACAGCCCGCATGGTAGAACCGCACTCGCAGCCCTGATCTACCAGGACATCGCCGTCGTTCCGGTCATGCTCATGGCGCCTCTGCTCGCGGGGACGATGGGCGAGTCGCTAGTGGTCTCTGTGGGCGCGCTGGTCGTCCGCATCGCCGCAGTGGCCCTCTTCGCGTTTGTCGCCTACCGCTGGGCGGTGCCCTGGGTCCTTCAGCGAATCACCGCAACGCGCAGCTCCGAAGCATTCCTCCTGGGCGTCATGGCGATGTGCGTGGGCATCGCATGGATGACCCAATCACTCGGCTTGTCTCTTGCGCTTGGGGCG
>JBFHJN010000050.1:0-18179 GCA_041595875.1 Coriobacteriia bacterium | reverse complement strand
GTCCGCGAACTCGCTTCAGAGTTCCATACACGCATCGACATGCGCCAGATCGGTGTGCGCGATGAGGCGCGTATGGTGGGCGGATTGGGACACTGTGGCGAGCAGCTTTGCTGCACGCGTTTCGGCAGTGAGTTCCAGCCGGTTTCGATCCGGATGGCAAAAGAGCAAGACCTGCCTTTGAACCCGTTGAAAATCAGCGGACTGTGTGGCAGACTCATGTGCTGTCTGCGCTACGAGTACGAGGCCTACAAAGACTTCAAGCAGCGTGCGCCAAAATGCGGGTCTCCAGTGGAGACGCCAGACGGACTTGGCAAGATCTTGTCCTTGAATACGCCCAAGGAAGCCGTTACGCTTCGTCTTCCGGATGGCACCATGGTCACGGTGCCGCTGGAAGGTCTGGACTGCAGCGCAGGCAAGGGCTGTCCGTGCAAGTTGAAAGCAGACGCGATCAAGCCGCCGGAACCGGAGTTCCCGGAGCCGGTCATGCTGAGCAAGCCGGTCGCGAAGGCGCCCAAGAGCGAGAGTGCTGAATCGGGTCAGACAGGCGAGACCAAGAGTCGTCGGTCGCGCAGGTCGCGGAAGCGTAAGCCTGGGAGTGCGGCCGGGTCTCAGCAGTCGCAGCAGGCCGAGAAGTCGGGACAGCAGCAAGGACAGCAGAAGCAGCAGAAGAAACGACAGCCCAAGCCGCAGCCCAAACAGGGCGGCGAGAAGGGCGAGGCCAAACCGGCCGGCGAGGGTACTCCCTCGACGTCGAGGCGCCGTCGCAGGCGTCGTCCGTCAAGCGGCGGACAGGGAAAGCCGGCCGATAAGGCCGAGTAGTGCCGACGTAGCTCAGCTGGTAGAGCAGCGCACTCGTAATGCGCAGGTCAGCGGTTCGAATCCGCTCGTCGGCTCCATAGTGAGCTCGAAAGGGTCCCATACGGGGCCCTTTCTTCATGTTCCGGGCGGGTGCCCGGCCTGTTCGGGCGCGTTCCTCAAAATACCCCCAGGGGCTTGCACCGTTCTTGTAACCCGTGTTACGTTGTCACGACCTTGCACCCCCGGACGGGCAGTATCACTTCGCCGCCGCGGGGGCGTTGTCATACTATGGGTCGGTAGCTATACCCCCGATGACCGACACCGGTGGAAGGAGTACGCCGAAGATGCACTCTGTGTCCGCGGATCACGTCGTGCTTGCGACCTTCATCTTCGTCGGCGTGTTCTTCGTCATCGCGACCATCTCGGCGTCTCATCTTCTGGCCCGTTCGAAGCACGATGAGGCCAAGCTCTCCACGTACGAATGTGGCAGCGAGCCGGTGGGCCCGCCATGGGTCCAGTTCCGTGTGGGGTACTACGTGTACGCGCTGCTGTTCGTCGTCTTCGATATCGAGACGGTGTTCCTGTACCCGTGGGCCGCGGCTTTCGGGCAGATGGGGATCTTCATCGTCGTGGAGATGTTCGTGTTCATCGGCATCCTTGCTGCGGGCCTGGCGTATGCCTGGAAGGAAGGGGCGCTCCGATGGCGCTAGAGCGCTTCACCGGTGAGAACTCTCTCGCCTTCATCCGCAGCGAGCAGCTCTTCGACTACGCGCGCCGTAACAGCCTGTGGTACCTCGCTTTCGGTATCGCATGCTGCGCTATCGAGGGCCTCATGAGCGCATCCGGCCCGCGGTTCGACTTCGACCGCATGGGCGTGTTCTTCCGCAACTCTCCGCGTCAGACCGATGTCATGATCGTGGCCGGCACCGTGAACCACAAGATGGCCCAGACCGTGAAGCGTCTCTACGATCAGATGCCGGAGCCCAAGTGGGTCGTGGCCATGGGCGCTTGTGCATGCACGGGCGGTCCCTTCCGTGAGTATCCCAACGTCGTTCTGGGCGTGGACCAGGTCATCCCGGTAGACGTCTACATCCCCGGTTGTCCTCCCCGGCCGGAGTCGGTCCAGTACGGATTCATCCAGCTGCAGAAGAAGATAGCCGCACAGACGGAGGAGCGCCTTGCTGCCCGACGCGCAAACAGTTAGGAGCACGCTCGCCACTGGCGGAGCGCATGATGCCGAGGTCGCCGAGACGACCCTCGGTCTTGTGGTGCGTACGCAGATCAGCGTGGTGATAGACGCACTTGCGGCGCTGCTGGCCGAGGGATACGAGTCACTCGTGGACCTCGATGGTATCGACACCGGATCCGGCATCGAGCTGACGTACAGACTGAGAAGCTACAGCGCCGGACTTGAGATATTCGTGAAGACGACGCTCCCTTACGATGCCGAGATGGCCTCGGTGTGGAACCTGTATCCTGCGGCACTGATGCCCGAACGCGAGACGGCCGAGCTCTTCGGCCTGACTCTCTCGGGCCATCCCAATCCCAAGCGCCTTCTCACCACCGAGGGCGTCGCGCCGTTGCTGCGCAAAGACGTGCCGATCCGCACGCACGAGGAGGTGCGTCGACCGTGACAGACCCGCGAATGGATGTGACAGGCGTCGGGCTTCTCGGCGAAGGACTGCACAGTCCCGGTGAGCCTCCGGCAGGGATCCGCCGTGCGCCTGAAGGCGTGGACGGGCTCACCACCGAGCACCTCATCATCAACATGGGTCCGCAGCATCCCTCCACGCATGGTGTCTTGCGCATGCTCGTCGAGGTGGATGGCGAGGAAGTCATCGCTGCCGAGGCATCCGTCGGCTATCTGCACCGTGGCATCGAGAAGCTGGCGGAGCATCGTCGCTACGACGCGGTGGGTACGCTCATGGACCGCGGCGACTACGTGTCCGGCATCCACGGGGAGCTGGCGTTCGCGCTGGCCGCCGAGAAGCTCATGGAGGTCGAGGTCCCGCGCAAGGCGCATTGGCTGCGCTCGCTCACCTCGGAGCTCAATCGTCTGGGCAGCCACCTTGTCTGGTACGGCACCTTCGGTCTGGATACCGGAGCCATGGGCCAGTTCCTGTACGCGATGCGTGAACGTGAGGCGCTTCTCGATATCCTTGAGGCCATCACCGGCCAGCGGATGATGTTCAACTACGTCCGCCCCGGGGGAGTGCTCGCGGATCTTCCCGTGGGCGTGGACACGAAGATCAAAGCGTTCACGGATACCTTCGACACCTACCTTGAAGAGTACGACCAGCTCCTGGGCGGCAACGAGATCTTCCAGCACCGTGTCAAAGGCATAGGTGTCATCGGGCGCGAGAAGGCGCTCGCGTTCGGGCTGACCGGCGCCAACCTGCGTGCTGCGGGTGTCGACTTCGATGTGCGCAAGCAGATCCCTTATGCCGCATACCCCGAGCTTGATTTCGAGGTGCCGCTGGGCAGCACAGGCGACGCGTGGGACCGCTACACCGTCCGCATGGGCGAGATGCGCGAGTCCGCGCGGATGATCAGGCAGCTCATGGAGGGTATGCCCGAGGGCGATCACACCGCCAAGGTGCCCAAGGTCATCCGTCCCTCCGAAGGAGAGGTCTACGCCAGCGTGGAGTCCTCGCGCGGCGAGACCGGCGTGCACCTGGTCTCCGACGGCACCGACAAGCCTTACCGCATGCACTATCACGGTCCGTCGCTTTATGCGCTGCAGGCGCTTGAGGACGTGCTGCCCGGACATCTGCTTGCGGACGTGGTCATGATGATCGGCTCCACCGACGTCATGTTGGGGGAGATCGACCGATGAGCCCCGTGTTGTCTGCCGTACTCAAGTTCTTCGCAGCTCTGGGGATCATGCTGGTCAACGGCGTGGTGATGATCTATATGCTGCGCAAGGTCCTGGGTCACCTGCATATCCGCCTCGGCCCTATGCACGTGGGCTGGAAGGGGACGATGCAGACGCTCATGGACGTCCTCAAGCTGCTCACCAAAGAGGATGTCACCCCGCGCGCGGTCGACCGGTGGCTGTTCCGCATCGCACCCGCCGTGGTGTTCGTGCCGTCGCTCATGGCCTACGCGGCCCTGCCGTTCTCGGACACCTGGCGCATCGTCGACCTGGACACCGGACTGCTCTACACGTTCGCGGTCCTGTCGTTCGTGCCTATCGGCATCCTGATGGCCGGGTGGGCCTCGGCCAACAAGTGGTCGCTGCTTGGAGGCATGCGTGCCGCTGCACAGCAGATAGCCTACGAAGTGCCGCTGCTGCTCTCCGTGCTCCCGGTCGTGCTGGTTGCCGGGACGATGAACCTCGGCGGGATCGTCGAGGCGCAGCAGGGCTACTGGCTGGGCTTCATACCCGGATGGTTCGCGCTCAACCCGCTCATGTGGCCCACGCTGCTGGTGTTCATGATCGCGGGCCTGGTGGAGATCAATCAGACGCCGTTCGATATGTCCGAAGGCGAGTCGGAGATCGTTGCCGGGTTCGCCACCGAGTACTCGGCCATGAAGTTCGGTCTTCTGTTCCTCTCGGAGTTCAGCAACCAGTTCATCATGTCGGCGCTTGGCGTCACGCTCTTCTTCGGCGGCTGGACGCTTCCCTGGATTCCAGCCGAGATCAACCACGCCTTCGGGCCGGTCATCTTCATCGCCAAGGCCTACATCGGTATCGCGGTCATGATGTGGATCCGGGGAACCTTCCCGCGTGTGCGCATCGATCAGCTGATGGAGTTGGGCTGGAAGCGCCTTATCCCCGTGTCGTTGGTGCTCATCATGCTCACCGGCCTGTTCGTGAAGGTGGTGGGCTGACATGTGGGGTCTTGGACTGCTGAACGGACTGCGCATAACGCTCCGCAACATGCTGCGGGGACCTATCACCGTGCAGTATCCCTACGAGAAGCTTGAACTCCCGGAGCGCGCTCGCTGGGCGGTGGGCCCTAAGTCCTTCGAGGACGGTTCGCCCAAGTGCACCGCCTGCATGACCTGCGTGCGCGTCTGCCCCGATAACATCCTGTCGCTCGACGTTGAGACCCGCGAGGACAAGACCAAGCACATCAGGCGTTTCGACTATGAGATCGGCGCGTGCATGATGTGCGGCCTGTGCGTTGAGGCGTGTCCGTTCGACGCTATCGAGATGACGCACGAGTACGAGCTGGCGGTCACAGATGTCTCACAGTTGAACCGGTCGCTGATCGAGGATGTGGACGCAGCTTCGGCAGCGAGGCATCGCGAGGCCAAGGCGGCCGCGAAAGGAGGAGAGGATGTCTGAGACCGTGAGTCCGGTCATGTTCCTCATACTCGCATTCGCCACCATCGGCGGCGCTGTGATGATGCTTTCCACGCGCAACGTCGTGCATGCGGCCTTCTGGCTGCTTGAGATCATGGTCGCCACGGCGGGCCTGTACCTGTTGCTCTCCGCCGAGTTCCTTGCGCTGGTGCAGGTGCTCGTCTACGCGGGCGCCGTCTCGGTGCTCGTGCTCTTCGTGATCATGTTGACGCTGCGCCGCCGCGAGGACGCCATCCGTCCGTATGAGCCCAGCTGGGCTGGGACGATCATCGCGGCGCTCTTCCTTGGCGCGCTCTATATGGCCATCACCCGCTTTGTTCCGGTGATCGCCGAGATGCCCGAGAAGGTCCCGGGCGTGGCCGACTTCGGCCGGGAGATGTTCACCACCTGGATGCTCCCGTTCGAGGTCGCGTCTTTGGTGTTGCTGGCGGCGCTCGTAGGCGCCGTGTGGTGGTCGAAGGGTGGTGATGACCGATGATCATCGGTCCGCTCCACTTCATGGCGCTTGCCGCGGTGCTGTTCAGTCTGGGGCTCTACGGCGTGCTCAGCCGTAAGAGCACCATCATGACGCTCATGTGCCTGGAGCTCATGGCCAATGCCGTCAATATCAACCTTGTCGCTTTCTCTCACTTTCGGACGCCGGCTCTCATGACCGGTCAGATGTTCGCGGTGTTCTCCATGGTCGTCTCGGCCGCTGAGATAGGACTCGGTCTGGCGCTTGTGCTTGCCATCTATCGTTTGCGCAAGACTGTGGAGCTGGACGCGATGCAGGAGCTGAAGGGCTAGCATGGGATACGTACTCGCCATACCGCTCCTTCCGGCCGTTGCCTTTGCTGTGCTCGCACCGTTGTCCCGACGGCTGCGCAACGGCGCCATCGCGGTCTCGGTGGGAGCCGTGGCGCTCTCCTTCCTGCTTTCGATCGTGGCGTTTGTCGCCACGTTGCCCGGAGGCCATGAGGCCGAAGCGGCCTACCACGCCTTCGTGCCGTTCGCGCATGTCGGCGACGCGGTCCTGGGCGCGGGGCTTCTGCTCGATCCCATCTCGGCCAGCATGCTGTTGGTCGTGACCCTCGTGGGCCTGTGCGTGCAGGTCTACTCGATCGGCTACATGCACCGGGACGAGCGCATCGGCTGGTACTACGCTGTGCTGTCGCTGTTCACGGCGGCAATGCTCACGCTGGTCCTCTCGGACAACTTCTTGCAGCTGTATGCCGCGTGGGAGGTCATGGGACTGTGCAGCTACCTGCTCATCGGCTTCTGGCACGAGCAGGAGGCGCCGCGCAAGGCCTCGCTCAAGGCGTTTCTGACTACCCGTGTGGGTGACATAGGCTTTGCTATCGGTCTGCTGGTGATGTTCAACACGGCGGGCACGTTCGACTTCGCCACCGTGCTGCATGGCATGGTGTGGGCTCCGCAGACGGCCACCGCCATCGCCCTTCTGTTCTTGTTCGGGGCGATGGGCAAGTCCGCGCAGTTCCCGTTGCACGTGTGGCTGCCTGATGCGATGGCGGGTCCCACACCCGCTTCGGCGCTCATCCACGCGGCCACGATGGTCGCGGCCGGTGTCTACCTGGTGGCGCGTGCTCTGCCCATCTTCGAGGCCAGCGGGGTAGCGCTCACGGTGACGCTCATCGTGGGGTCGGTCACCGCGCTTGCCGCAGGCCTGCTCGCCTCGGTGCAGCACGACATCAAGAAGGTGCTGGCGTACTCCACTATCAGCCAGCTGGGCTACATGTTCGTCGCTCTGGGAGCGGGCGGGCTGGTCGCAGGGATGTTCCACCTGGTCACGCATGCGTTCTTCAAGTCGCTGCTGTTCCTGGGCGCCGGCGTCATCATCCATGCCGCACACACCCAGGACATGCGCGAGATGGGCGGCCTGGGCAAGCATCTGAAGGTGACCACGGTGACCTTCACCATCGGCTCGCTGGCGTTGGCGGGAGTGTTCCCGTTCTCGGGCTTCTGGAGCAAAGACGAGATACTCACCGTGCTGTTGCACGAAGGACACTATGTCGCACTGGCCATCTCGCTGCTGGCTGCGTTCGTCACCGCGTACTACGTGGCGCGCCTGTGGTTCCGGGTCTTCACAGGGCCACAGCAGACCTCGGACCTGCATGAGGCACACAACGAGATGCTCATACCGATGGGTGTCCTGGCAGCCGTGACGGTGGTCATCGGCTTCGGTAGCCCGATGTTCGCGGAGTTCCTTGGCCACGAGGGTGAATGGCCTGCCCTGGGCATGGCGCTGGGCTCCACCGCGGTTGCCGCTTCAGGCCTGTTGCTGGGCTGGTTCATGTACGGACGCCGGACCAAGGTCATCAACACGCGGGCGATCAAGCAGCGCGTCGACTACGTGTACGGTGCGCTGGTCAACAAGCTGTATCTCGATCTGACCTACGAGTACTTCATCGTCCGTCCGTATCAGCGCCTCGCGGCCTGGCTTGGGCGCTTCGATTCCAATGTGATCGACGGGGTCGTGAACGGAGCGGGCCGGAGCTGGCGCGCGCTAGCCGCGGTAGGCTGGCGGTTTGACGCGAGCGTTGTGGATGGTGCGGTGAACGGCCTGGGTCAGCTCGTGAAGAGCGCCGGAGGCCGCGTACGCAGACTGCAGGTCGGTCGCGTGCAGACCTATCAGGGACTTGTCGTGGGTGTGCTTGTGGCGCTCATGCTGTGGATCGTTGTGAAAGGGGTCTAGAGGAGCATGCTCTCGATCATAGTCTTCCTCCCGCTGGTCGGCGTCGTGCTGATCGCGATGCTGTCCAAAGAGCGCGAGAGCGCGGCACGGTTGATCGCAACGGCCATCGCGGCCGTCGATCTCATACTGGCGAGTCTTCTAGCCGTGAACTTCGACGTCACCGGCGGCATGCAGTTCATCGAGAAGTTCGACTGGGTGTCCGGGGTGGGGATCCAGTACTACCTGGGTGTGGACGGCATCTCGCTGCCCATGGTGTTCCTCTCGGCGCTCCTCACGCTGGTCGCGGTCGTCGCGTCGTGGAAGATCGAGGTCAAGCCCAAGGCGTACTTCGCCATGATCCTGCTGCTTGAGGTTGGCATGAACGGCGTCTTCATGGCGCTGGACTTCGTTCTCTTCTACGTGTTTTGGGAGCTCGTCTTGGTTCCGATGTACTTCCTCATCGGGACCTGGGGCGGTCCACGCCGCGAGTATGCGGCGATGAAGTTCTTCCTCTACACGCTGTTCGGCTCGGTGTTCATGCTCGTCGGTATCGTCGCGCTCTACCTGCAGGCCGGCACGTTCGACATAGTGGCGCTCACCGACGCCGGGCTTTCGCCTACCTTCCAGTGGCGGGTCTTCGGCGCGTTCTTCCTGGGCTTCGCAGTCAAGGTGCCGGTATTCCCGCTGCACACGTGGCTGCCAGACGCACACGTCGAGGCTCCCACGGCTGCATCGGTCCTGCTTGCGGGCGTGCTGCTCAAGATGGGCACCTACGGCTTCATCCGGATCTCGCTTCCTATCCTGCCGGACGCCGCCGCGCAGTGGTCGCCGTTCCTGGCGGCTCTGGCGGCCATCTCCATCGTTTACGGCGCCGCAGTCGCATTCGCCCAGACCGATATGAAGAAGCTCGTGGCGTACTCGTCTGTCTCGCACATGGGCTTCGTGATGCTCGGCATAGCCGCCGGCACCGCCGAGGGGATCACCGGTGCGGTAGCCGTCATGTTCTCGCACGGCGTCGTCACCGGCATGCTCTTCTTGCTGGTGGGCATGGTCTATGAGCGCACTCACACCCGCGTTATCGAAGACGTACGCGGTCTTTCAAGCCAGGTACCGGTGGCCGCGGGCCTGATGGCCTTCGCCTCCATCGCCTCGCTCGGTCTGCCGGGCCTGTCGGGCTTCGTCGGCGAGTTCCTGAGCCTTGTCGGTGCGTGGCGCTCGGACATGTGGCCCGGCTGGGTCATCACCGCGGCAGTGGGCGTCTTGCTGGCAGCCGCATACATGCTCTGGCTCGTTCAGCGCGTGGTGCTGGGCTCGCCGTCGCACGCGGTCGCAGAGATCGAGGACCTGGAGCCGCGAGAGATCGCCGTGCTCCTTCCCCTTGTCGCCCTTACGCTGGGCGTGGGCATCTATTGGGACCTGCTTCTCAGGTACGTCGATCCCGCGGTGAGGGGACTCACCGCGTTGATGGGGGCGTAGATGTCGGGCTACTGGCTGCTCATACCCGAGTACCTGCTGCTCGCCGGGGCGCTTTCCGCGCTCTTCGGTGACCTGCTGCCGGGTGGCGAACGCTCCTCGGCGGTCCTTGGAGCGCTTGCGGCGTTTGCCGCGGCCGCGTTCGCCGGGTTCATCGGCACCGCCGAGCCGCTCTTCGGCGGCATGCTGGTGTTCGATCCGGTGTCGGTGTTCGCACGCGTCTCGCTTGCCGCGCTCACGGGCGTGTATCTGCTGTGGTCCGGTGGTCGGGGGACCGGTTCCGAGCGCTCCCATGAGGCGACGGCGCTCGTGCTGCTGTCGGTAGTGGGCGGCATGCTGATGTGCGGTGCGCGGGACATGGTCGCGCTGTTCATCGCCATCGAGCTGTCCACCATGCCCGCCTATGTGCTCATGGGTTACCGTCGGGACGATGACCGGGGCCTTGAGGGCACGCTCAAGTACTTCCTGCTCTCGATGACCACGAGCCTGATCATGCTCTACGGCTTCTCGTTCCTCTTCGGGATCACAGGTGTCACAGGCTATGCCGAGATGGACCTGACCGGCGCCGGTGTTCTGGGCGTGCTGGCGATCGTCTTCGTCTTCGTGGGACTGCTGGCCAAGCTCTCCGCCGCGCCTTTCCACTACTGGGCGCCCGATGCGTATGCCGGCGCCCCCACGTCGTCGGTGGCGTTCGTCTCCACTGTTCCCAAGATCGCGGGCACAGTGGCCATGATCCGGCTGGTCGAGGCGCTTGCGCCGGGTGCGACGCAGCTTCCTCTGCTGTTGTCGGTCGTCGCGGTGGCGTCCATGGTTCTGGGGAACCTGGCAGCATACCCGCAGCTCGACCTCCGTCGTCTGATGGCGTACTCCGGCATCGCGCATATCGGTTACGTGATCTTGGCGATGGCCACCAACACGAGCACCGGTCTTGCTGCCGCGGTCTTCTATATGGTCGCCTACGCGCTTCCGTCGATGGCCGTCGTCATGATAGCTGCCGAGGAGGGCTCCGCCGTGGAGCAGCTCTCCGGCCTCGCCGACCGTCGTCCGTGGACCGCATGGGCGCTTGTCGTGTTCTTGCTCTCCCTCGTGGGCATTCCTCCCATGGCGGGCTTCTTCGGCAAGCTGTACCTGTTCACCGCGGCGTTCAGCGCCGGGTATCGCGCTCTTGTCGTGCTTGCCGTGCTGATGAGCGTCGTGTCTGCGGGATACTACCTGCGCATCATGCGTGAGGCCTTCTTCGGAGAGCGCGTGTCCACGTCCGCCGTTGGGCGGAGCATCCCGGCGTCCATCGCACTGGCCTTGCTGGTCGCTGCCACCCTTGGCATGGGGATCGCGGCATCGCCTCTGTTGGGGTATCTGGGCGTCTCCTTCTGACCTACGCCGCCTCTCCATAAGCTCTCCACAAAGCGGGGGTATATTCCAGTCTTGTATAGACGCCGAGACAAGGATGAGACGCATGTATGACGAGCAGACCACGCCAGGTGAACCGGTGAGCGAACGTCCTTCGGTGGCGTACGCCCCTCCCGCCCCTGCGCGTCAGCCTGAACCTCCTCGCTCCGGCCGATTCGGTGGCGGTGCTGTGTTTCTCTCGGCGGTTGCAGGCGGTGTCATCGGTGCGGTGCTGCTTGCGGCCGTCTTCGTGGGGCTGTTCGGCCTGCCTGGATCCGAGACGACGTCAACGCCCGCGGCGACGACCGGTGACGTGACGATCGAGGTCGCTGACACCGACGTCACGTATGCCGAGGCTGTTGCAACCAAAGTGACGCCGTCGGTGGTCAACATCTCGATAGGGCAGACAGGCATCGACCGCTTCACCGGCGCCTCGGTCACGCAGAGCGTGGGCAACGGCAGCGGTGTCATCATCCGTGAGGACGGCTACATCCTCACCAACAACCATGTGGTGGAGTCCGCCGATGAGATCATCGTGACCGTGGGCGTCGAAGACGTAGCCGCCACCGTGGTGGGCACGGACCCCTCAAGCGATCTGGCGGTCATCAAAGTCGACATGACGGGACTCCCGGCGGTCGACGTAGGCTCTTCCTCGGAGCTCAACGTAGGCGAGCCGGTGGTCGCCATCGGCAGCCCCTTCGGTCTGGAGCGTTCGGTCACCGTTGGTATCGTCTCGGCGCTGGGCCGTTCCAGCCTAGCGGAAGGCAGCGAAGGGCTGAGCGTGTACACGAGCCTCATCCAGACTGATGCGGCGGTGAACCCCGGCAACTCAGGTGGCGCCCTGTGCAACGCCTCCGGTGAGCTGATAGGCATCAACACGCTCATCCAGTCCACCTCGGGTTCCTCGGCGGGTATCGGTTTTGCCATCCCCATCGACTTCGCCATAGAGATCGCGGATGAGCTCATAGAGACCGGATTCGCGGCCCATCCGTTCATGGGCGTGGGTTCGGTCACGGTAGACGCCAGCGTGGCGGCCCGTTTCGGTCTCAGTGTCAACGCCGGAGCGCTCATCCAGAGCGTCACCGAGGGTTCGCCTGCCGCAGACGCGGGGCTCATGCGTGGCGACATCATCGTGGGTATCGACGGTACGGAGATACTGAGCGTGGAAGACGTGTTCACCGCCGTGCGTGCGCACGCTGTGGGCGATACCGTACCCGTTGAGGTGGTGCGCGACGGTGAGCGGATGACGCTGGATGTCACCCTGGGCTCGGATGCGAGCGCGCAGTGAAGCTCTCGGTGATCGCGGTCGGCCGCATGAAAGAGCGCCACTGGCGGGATGCCGCCGGGGAGTACACAAAGCGCCTGCGTCCGTACGCCACGCTCGAGGTCAGTGAGATACCCGACCGTGACGTGACCCGCGATGAGGAACGCGCGATGGCCGAGGAGGGAGCCGACGTCTTGCGCGCAATCCCTGAGGGCGCGCACGTGGTCGTGCTCGATGTGGGAGGGAAGCTGCACTCTTCCGCCGACATAGCCGATCGCCTGGCCGCGCTCGGTCTTGAGGGCCGCAGCTCGGTGGCGTTCGTGCTGGGTGGTGCCGCAGGGCTGTCGCCCGACGTGCTGGAGCGTGCTGACGAGCGCCTCTCGTTGGGGCGCATCACGCTCCCGCACCAGCTCGCCAGGGTCGTCTTGCTCGAGCAGCTCTACCGCGCGTTCAAGATCATGCGTAACGAGCCCTACCACAGGTGATCGCATGGGCCCGTATGTACACTTCCGGCTGACGTATGACTGGGCCGTCGAGACGGGCTTCTCGGCCGAGGAAGCGGACCGCATCGGACGCGCCGACGTGGGCGTGGACGTCGAGTTCCCCGCGCGAGCATCCATAGCGGCTGCCAGCCGGCACTTCGCGCCCACGGCGTGGGTGTGGGGCGCCGTCTACAAGCGCCGAGCGGAGCGCGACTGCGACCTGGAGGCGCTGGGGCGTGCACTGCACTGCTTCCAGGACGTCTACGCGCACGGGTGGCTCGGCCTGGCGCATCTGCGTTTCGACTTGAAGATCGCACGGGACCCTGACGACTGGGACCGCACACCTCTGTGGGAGCGTCGGCGCATCGAGCGCATCTCGCGGCGAACGCTGGCGTCGTATCTCACGGTCTGCACCGGCGGCGTGCGCCGCAGATAGCGCCTGCGTTGCCGCATGCGGCCTTGCGGGGTATCCTTGTTGCCCATATCGCCGTGTGTCTACCGAGGAGAAATCACCCGTGAGAGAGGTCATCGAGTCGCTCGTGTCCCAGGCGTTGCGTTCCGCGGTCGAGGGCGGGCGCCTTGTTCTTCCCGAGCTGCCGGACCCCGCGGTCGAGCGTCCTCGCGATCCATCGCATGGAGACTGGGCCACCAGTGTGGCTCTGCGCTCCGCAAAGGTCGCGGGCATGAACCCGCGTCAGGTCGCCCAGATACTTTCCGACGAGATGTCGTCGCACCCCGACATCGACGCGGTGGAGATAGCCGGTCCCGGCTTCATCAACCTCCGTGTCTCCGCCAACGCCCTGCAGCGCGTGCTGCGAGAAGTGCATGAGCAGGGAGCCGGCTTCGGCCGGATCGATCTTGGCAAGGGCGCGCGCGTGCAAGTCGAGTTCGTCTCGGCCAACCCGGTGGGCCCCATGCATGTGGGCCACGGCAGGTGGGCCGCCCTGGGCGACAGCATGGCGCGCGTGTTGGAGCATGCCGGCTACAGCGTTCAGCGCGAGTTCTACGTCAACGACGCCGGCGTCCAGATGGACACCTTCGCCAAGTCCGTTGCCGCGCGCTACCTGGAGCTGTGCGGACGGGAAGTCGACTTCGGCGAGGACTGGTATCGCGGCGCCTATATCACCGACATAGCGCGCGAGATCTTCGACGCGGAAGGCGACGCGTGGGCCGATGCGGCGCCCGCTGAGCGCGAGTCGCACTTCAAAGAGACCGCGTACGTCCAGGTGCTGGAGCATCTCAAGCACGTGCTGCATGACATGGGCGTGGACTTCGACGTGTGGTTCTCCGAGAGGACCCTGCACGCGTCTGTGGACGGTTCCAGTGAGGTCGAGAAGACGATCCAGGCGTTGCGCTCGGCCGGGCATATCTACGAGAAGGATGACGCCACATGGTTCGCGTCGACACCTTTCGGTGACGACAAGGACCGCGTGCTCAAGAAGGCCGACGGCAGCTACACCTACTTCGCCGCCGACATCGCGTACCACAAAGACAAGTTCGACCGTGGTTTCGACCGTGTGATCGACATCTGGGGCGCGGATCATCACGGCTACGTGAAGCGCATGGAGGCCGCAGTGGCCGCTCTGGGCCACCCCGGCAAGCTGGATGTGGTCATCGGCCAGCTCGTCAACCTGTTTCGCGACGGCGAGGTCGTGCGGATGTCCAAGCGCACCGGCGAGATGGTCACCTTCGAGGACCTTCTCGACGAGGTGGGCCCTGACGCTGCCCGCTACTTCTTCCTGAGGCGCTCGACCGACCAGCCGCTGGACTTCGACATCGGTCTCGCCAAGCAGCAGAGCAATGAGAACCCGGTCTACTACGTGCAGTACGCACATGCGCGCATCTGCTCGATCCTGCGCAAGGCTGCAGGTGCCGATACGAGCGACGAGACCGTGGACATCTCGGCTACCATTGCCAGCCTGGTCACCGATGAGGCACCCCTTGAGCTGCTCGCGAGCGACCCGGAGCTTGCCCTCATGCGCAAGCTGGCCGAGTTCCCTGAGGTCGTCGAGGTGGCGGCCACGCAGCTGGCACCCGCCAAGCTCACGCGCTACGCGGAGGACCTTGCCGCGTCGTTCCACCAGTTCTACACGCTGTGCAGGGTGGTCGATCCCGGGAAGCCCGAGCTGACATCGGCCCGGCTGTACGCTGCTGATGCGACAAGGATCGCCCTTGCAGGTGTCCTGGCGCTTGTGGGCGTCAGCGCGCCGGAGCGTATGTAGCGTTCGGCAGATTGCGATCCAGCCGACTTAGCATATACTAATTCGACACTTCAAAGACGACGACACACGGGGAGGCACCCATGGCCGGAAGACCCGCCACACCAAGACCGCCCGCAACGCCCGACCTCAAGACGGCTGCGGACCTTGCGCCTGTTCTGCCCATGACCGCCGAGGTCAAAGACGGCACGTTGTGGATCGGCGGGGTGGATGCGGTCGAGTTGGCCCGTGAGGCCGGAACGGCTCTCTACGTTATGGACGAGTCGACCATCCGCCATCAGCTGCAGGAGTACGTCCGCTGGACCACGTACCACTGGAAAGACGTGGACGTCGTCTACGCGGGCAAGGCGTTCATGTCGCTTGCCATGCTGAAGATCGTGGCCGAGGAAGGCTGCTGCCTGGACGTCTCCAGCGGTGGTGAGCTTGCGTTCGCTGTGCGAGCGGGTTTCCCCATGGAGCGCATCTACGTGCACGGCAACAACAAGACCCCGCTCGAACTTGCCGAGTGCCTGGACGCCGGCGTGGGTCGCATCGTCGTGGACAGCTTCGAGGAGATGGAGCGTCTCTCGGCCCTGGCAAGCGAGCGAGGCGTGAGCCAGAAGGTGCTCATCCGCGTCACGCCGGGCGTCGAAGCGGACACGCACGACTTCATCATGACCGGCGCAGAGGACTCCAAGTTCGGCTTCGGCCGCAACCAGAGCCTTGCCATGCAGGCCGTGGAGCGCGCGATAGCGCTGCCGGGCATCGACTTCGACGGGCTGCACATGCACATCGGCAGCCAGATATTCGCCCTCAACAGCTTCACCAAGGCGATCGAGGTCATCGTGGAGTTCATCGCTGAGATCAAGGCTCAGACCGGTGTCGAGGTGCGTATGCTCGACACGGGCGGCGGCCTGGGAATCGCGTACGGATTGCCCGATGAGCCTTCAACGATCAAAGACTACGGCAAGGTCGTCGTGGACGGCATCAAGGAGGAGTGCGAGAAGCACAGCCTCACAGTGCCGGCGATGGCCGTTGAGCCCGGCCGCAGCATCGTCGCCAACGCGGGCGTGACGCTCTACACCGTGGGCTCGATCAAGGTCATCCCCGGCATCCGCACATACGTGGCGGTGGATGGCGGCATGTCCGATAACATCCGGACGTCGCTCTATGATGCACACTACGAAGCGCTCATCGCCAACAAGGCGAACAAGCCCCGTGAGATGGTGGCCACTGTCGCGGGCAAGCACTGCGAGAGCGGCGATATCGTGGTCAATGACGCGCCTTTGCAAAGCCCCGAAGTGGGCGATGTGCTGTGCGTGTGCGCGACCGGCGCATACTGCCAGTCGATGAGCAGCAACTACAACAAGCAGGTGCGCCCCGGTGTGGTGTTCGTCAAAGACGGGGAGTGGCGCTTCGTCGTCCGTCGCGAGACGTATGAGGACTTGCTGGCCAACGAAGTGGAGTAGCACTCGCCGCTCGTGGTCGCGTCTGACGCCTGCGCTATACTACTCTGACCTCGCGTTATCGTAGGATCTCGCGATGGGTCTCTCGGCAGAAAGGGACGTAATGCGTACGGTCAATGTCGGTCTTATCGGTCTGGGCACCGTCGGTTCGGGCGTTGTGGACATATTCACCCGCCACGCCACTGACTTCCGGCGCCGCGCAGGCGTGGACATCGTCATAACACGGTTCGCCGACCGCAACACCGCGCGCGCCGAGTCCCTGGGCCTTCCGATGGAGCGCTTCACCACCGAAGCCGCAGACATCATCAACGATCCCGACGTCGACGTTATCGTCGAGCTCATCGGCGGTACCGGCGTCGCCCGCGAGGTCGTCTTAGACGCCCTGCGCGCCGGCAAGAGCGTCGTCACCGCCAACAAGGCGCTCATGGCCAGTCATGGCCAGGAGGTCATGGAGACCGCCGAGGAGCACGGCGTCGACATCATGTTCGAGGCCAGTGTCGGCGGCGGCATCCCCATCATCGGTCCGCTCAAGCATGCGCTCGTGAGCAACGAGGTCCAAAGCGTCCTCGGCATCGTGAACGGCACCACCAACTACATGCTCACCCGCATGGCCGAGGACGGACTTGACTACGATTCCGCGTTGGCCGAGGCGCAGGCGAAGGGATTTGCCGAGGCAGACCCCACCGCCGACGTTGACGGCCTGGACGCGGCTGCCAAGATCGCCATCCTCGCATCAATAGCGTTCAACTCGCGAGTCGTTTTCGGTCAGGTCCCCGTGGAGGGCATCCGGGCCATCACTCCCGAGGACATCGCTTATGCCGAGGGCATGGGCTACACGATCAAGCTGATCGCCATCGCGCGTCGTGTTGACGGCAGCGTGGATGTCCGGGTACACCCCACGATGATCCGCTCGGATCACCCTCTCGCGAAGGTGAACGGCGTCTATAACGCCATCTACGTCATCGGCGATTCCGTGGGTGAGACGATGTTCTTCGGCGAAGGCGCGGGCTCGCTGCCTGCGGCTTCGGCGGTGGTGGGTGACATCATCGAGGTCGCCCGTCACATCGGCAGCGGATGTCTGGGCCTGGTGGGATGCACGTGCAACGAGGAACTCGCGGTGCGCGACATCGGAGAGCTCACCACGCAGTACTACGTCCGCCTGCTGGTCAGCGATGAGCCTGGCGTCCTTGCACGTGTCGCCGGTATCTTCGGCGAGAACGGCGTCTCGCTCGGCTCGGTCATACAGAAGCGCACCGATGAATCCGGTGCCGCCGAGATAGTCTGGGTCACGCACCGCGCATCGGAGCGCGACGTCCAGGCTGCTTTGGACGCCATCCGCGCTCTGGAGGCGGTACAGGAGGTCGGTTCGGTCATCCGCGTTGAAGACCTGTAGCGCGATGGCCTGCACGGTGAGCGTCCCCGCCACTTCGGCGAACCTCGGCCCGGGATATGACTCCTTCGGTCTCGCGCTGGGACTGCGTAACGAGTTCTCCGCGGAGCTCTCTTCGGAGTGGTCGGTGACCATCGAGGGGGAGGGCGAGGGGCTGCTTGCCGCAGACGCTCGCAACCAGGTGGTCGACGCCATGGTGCGGCTGTTCGAAGAGGCCGGCCGGCCGGGGCTGGCGGCGTCGGTGACATGCAAGAACGCCGTACCGGTGGGGAGGGGGCTTGGTTCCTCGGCCTCCGCTATCGTCGGTGGGCTGATGCTGGCCGACTCGCTCATTCAGGCCGACACGGGTCAGCAGCGCATCTTCGAGCTCGCGGCCCAGCTGGAAGGTCATCCGGACAATGTCGCTGCCGCGCTCTTCGGCGGTATGACCGTGTGCTGGAGCGATGGATCCGGGCCCAACGCCCTTTGCATCGAGCCAGCGCGCGGACTTGCGGCGGTCATCTCTGTGAGCGACATGCCGCTTTCCACCTCCGCTGCCCGTGCCGTCTTGCCCGACGTCGTCCCTCATTCTGACGCTGCGTTCAACGCGGGTCGCTCGGCGCTGCTTGTCATGGGTATCTCCAACGGGGACGTCACCCTGTTGCGAGAGGGGCTGGCCGACCGCATCCACGAGCAGTACCGTCGCGGTGTCGTGCGTGATCTTGATGACGTGAGGCGCATTCTTGTGGAGGCGGGC
>JBFHJN010000049.1:0-18584 GCA_041595875.1 Coriobacteriia bacterium | reverse complement strand
CGGCCTCCTGTGCTGCGGAGATCATATCGCGAGTGCCTGGGCCTCCCGTGTCGAAGGCGACCACGCCATCAGGCTTGAGGGTAAGCATGTCGCGATTGCGGAGAGGGCCGGCGCGCTTGCCGTGCTTCTCCCATTCTGCCCGGCATCGGGTCAGCTTCACGTCGCGGTTCAGTGCCCACTCACGAGCCCAACGATCGGCGCCGGGCGCTTCGCCCTGGATGATCTCGCTTATCCCTCGGGTGAGGAGGATGTGGTCTAGCACTTCAAAAACGCGGGCGCGGTCGGCGTAGTCGCGGCCTCCGCAGACGATGATTCGGACGGGCATCTGAGCTCCGTTATGCGCTGCTGATTTGGGCCAAATCTTGGGGCAATTTTTGGGGCAGAGTACGGTTTTTCGAGGGCCAGTGAGGGCTTGCAGCCCAGTAAATACAGGGAGTTTACCCCGCCAAAACCCCCATTAGAACTGCATGGTGATGTTGGCGGTAGAAATCAAGAGGCTTTATCTCGCGGGTTTCAGAGGTGTGGTGCTACGCTTGGGGCACTTTTGGGGCAAACTGTAATTTGCGCATCTCAGCCCAATCGCCTTCGCCGTCGATCCAGCGGGCATACCGAGACAGCAGAATCTGTATCGAATGGCCGAGCTGCTTGGCGATGAATGCCGGCGTCATTCCGGCCATCAGGCACATGGTTGCGTAAGTGTGGCGCGCATTGTACGGAGGTCGGTAGCGAATACCCAGCGCCTTCAGCGTCGGGCGCCACTGATGATGCAGGTCACTCGTCTGCTGAATGAACTGTGAGCTCTTGCTGGGCGGGAAGCAAAACGGGAAATCGGTCAGCCGGCCGCTGCCGGACGCGCGCCGCTCGGCGTACTGCTTGGCGAACAAAAGGGCATGAACTGCCCGGTCATTCAGCAGCACAAACCTATCCTTCTTGGTCTTCGTTCTCTCGACGACCTTCTTCTTTGCTACGGACCTGCAGACGTGGACCGTACGTCTCTTCAAGTCGACCTCTTCCCAGCGAAGAGCGGCGATCTCTCCTAACCGCATTCCGGTGTAGAAAGCGAACTCAAAGAAGGCTGCGTATATCTGGCTGGGCCAGTGCTCCGTTTCGTAGAGCTTCGCAATGATCCGGTCTGCCTCATCCTGCGTGAACGGGTCAACTTTCGCTTCCGTCCTCGTCGGTATGTCCAGCGCCTGAATCGGGTTCTCTGCCAGGAGCCTGTCCGAAACCGCCGACTCGAGTATGGTGCTCAGCTTGTTCATGGCGTTCGCCTTCACGCCGTCCGAGGTCCAGGGGATCTGGACGACGAGCTCGCGCATGAAGGCAGTCGTCAGGTTGGGTAGCGGGGTTGTGGCCAGATACGGCATCCACCAGATGTTAAGCACCGACTTGTAGTTGTCGCGCGTCCCTTCTGATATCGATCGACTGTCGAGCCAGACTTGGGCGTACTGCCCGAACCCGCGCGAGACGCTGGAAATAGCGTTCGGCGAGCCGGGGAAGAGCTCGGCATACTTCCGCTCGTCGAAGATGCCGTGCTTGATCTGCTGGACTACTTGATCGCGTAGACGGGATGCAGCGGCAATGCCCGCTTGCGTCGGGGGGAGGGCGAGGGTTTCTGAGCAGCGCTTTCCGTTCCAGCTGAATCTGATGCGGATCGTATCGTTGCGTAGCTCAACTCCGGTGGGCAGTGCCATAGGCTTTCTTGCCATTCTTCGTACCTTGATCGGCTGTAGTAGATTCGTCCATTGATGCGATTCCAGACGCCTTCGGGTATCTGGTTTCGGCTTCGCCTGCCTTCTAGGGCTCGATCGGTTGTGCCAAGTATCATGGCCATCTGCTGCTCAGTCACCTTGTCGGGGAACCACTCCGGCAGATTCTCTAGTTTCTCTGCGCCCATCCCTCACCCCCTCACCGTTACGCCGGCTGCTTCGATGACTGCAGGCAGCGTGCTCAAGTCCATCAGCGTGAAATAGCCTTCATCCCGCCAGCCGACAGTGTCGATGTGAACGACGTTGCCGAGGATTGCCGGCGTGCGCAGCGGCGTATGGCCTACCACGAGCGCGAGCAGGTCCGGTATCCCGCTGGTGTCGACCATCTCGATTCGAGTGCGCGACCACATGCAGCTGTTCTTGACCAGCTTCAGGCGCTTCGGTGACTCCGGCTCTGTCAGCTCGGTGACTGTCTGCTCCCATGTCGGGAATGGACAATCAGCGTGCACAATGCCAACCCGCCCGGAGTCCGTCTCCAGTTCAATGGCGATTGGCAGCTCGCGGAACTGGACGGCGTACTCTGCCTGCTCGTCGCTGTTGAGCGAGAGGAACCAGCCGCCGCCGTTGATAAGCCAGTTGCCCAGCTCGCAGCTGTCATACCGGCACACGTAGTCGTCGTGGTTGCCGCGCACCGGGTGGAACCAAGGCTTGGCCAGCCACTCCAGCGCCATCTCGCATTCCGGCCCTCGGTCTACCAGATCGCCGACCGAGAATAGACGATCGACTGACGGGTCAAAGCCGATCCCGTCCAGCGCCTGCTGCAGCTTCGTAAAGCATCCGTGAATGTCGCCCACGGCAAAGTCCCGGCCCGCCGTGTTCTTGGCGAACCGCTTGATGAGTTCGGGCATGTCTATCTCCTGCTGCGTGTGGGGTTAGGCGGCGCCGCTCAGCGTCCGGTACTCAATCGGCACTCCAGCAGCCTGAGCTGCAGCGATGCCGTATTCCATGCCCTTGCTGATTCCGCGATCGGTGTAGACGGCTGACGCATGGGCTACGGCGCGCCAGGCCAGGCCGGCATCAATCCCTTGCGCTCGCTCTTCCGGAACGTCGTCATTCAGCACGCCTGGCTGGGTGTAGAGCAGGTGCGAAGCGATCGGCGCCTCGCCGCGCAACAGGGAGTCTCTGACGCAAGCTCGGGCGTATTCGATGTTTGCATCAACGTCGCCGGCGAACGGGCTTTCCAGAATGACCAGTTTCATGCAGCTCTCCTTTGAACAATGGTTACGTGCCCGAGCCCTGAGCGCTCCAGGGCAGCGACATTTGCCAGCCCGTAGGCGACTAGGCAGATCGGCGCGCCGGAGTTGAACGCTGCCCGGCTGCCGTCTACGCGGTGGAAATGCGGGCGGCCTTGCAGGAACAGGACGGCATCAGCTGCGCCCCATACCGACTCGAAGAACATGGCCGTCTCAGTGCGCGCCGGTATCAGCGCAATGCCATTGCCGTGAGCGGCCAGCTTGCGCATCCACTTGGTTGCCTCGCGGCCAAATGGCGGATTCATCCACACGCGGCCCTGCCATTCTTGCGAAAGGCCGTCTTCCTCCTTGCAGTAGTGCTTGGCAGCGGTCGGCCATGGGCGGCGCGATTCGTGCGGCGAGCAGGGGTCAAGGTCGAACGGCCCAAGCGCGGCCAGGATCTCCGGCGGCGTCAGCCATTCATCGGTGCCCATGACGGGTGATTGGTGTCCTGACATGGACATAGGTCTACCTCCCCGCCGACTCTCGCCGGCAGGCTGTGTGTTTGGGTGGGGTTAGGGGGTGGGGCGGGTGTCTGCGCTAGCCATCCACTGCCTCCAGCGCCTTGGCGGGGTGAATCTGCACGCTGTTGCGATGCGCGCTGCTCTCGACTGCGTAGCCCTCCTTGGTCTGCTCGGTCGAGTACCAGCCAACCACGCGGCCTTCCCACTCGCTGCCGGTGGACTTCTTCACGAGGTCGCCCATGCGGAACTTGCCTTGCGGGGCGGTCTGCGCGATGGGGGTGTAAACCGGGAACATGCGTACCACGTCAACCCTAGAGAAAGGAAACATGGCGTCGTATGGGTAGTTCTCTGGCAGTTCGTCCTCATTGATCCAGCCCACCGGCTGCTGCTCGGTCTGCGCGGGGCGTGCTGCATTAAGCTCCTTCACCATCGCCCACATATCGCAGCGGCCTTGCGCCTCGCCTCGCTCGTAATCAGTCATGGATTCAGGCTCAACGTCTGGCGTGTAAGGCGATGGCGGCATACGAATCGGCTGCTCGGGGCTGGCTTGCCAGGCAAAGTGAAAGGCGCCGGCTATGGAAGGCACGAAGTCATAAGCGGCGCATTCATTCAGATAGGCCTGAAACGCTGAGCGACCGTCATCCTGCGCCGCAGCTTGCTCTACTGCCGCCTGCCCATCCCTGAACCCCTGCGCTGCGGCTGTGGCCATGTCGACGGCGGTGTAGGTGTCGGTGGGCTCGGCCTGATTGGATAGGGCGTCTTTGATTCGGAATGCCAGTGCGCGGTCGCGCAAACTCCACTGCGCCTCTTGTGGACCGTCTTCAAGACCATCGCAAAGGGAGTCGAATGCCTCACGCAGCAACCCGCGCAGCCTCTCGTTCTCTGCCTTCGCAGCCCCCAGCTCAGCGCCGAGGTTCGTCAGTTCTTTCAGTTCGCTCTGTGTCATGTCCTTTGTCCTGTGTTGGTGGGCGGCAGCGGAAACAGGCGCATTGGCCGATCCGCTTGCCGTCCGTGCGGCAGAAGATTGGTGCGTTCACAGCGGTAGCGACTCCTGCACCGCAAGGCATTCGGCCTCGCCGTGGGGAAGGGCCAGTCGGTTCACTCGCCCGCGCCACTCGTCCATCGATTCCTGTGTCAGGGTGGCGGCTGGCTTGTGGCACTCCGGCTGGAGTGGGCAGGCGTTGCAGCTGCTGCGGGACTTGAAGTTGTAGTGCTTGGCGCAGATGGCCTTGGCGGTGTCGGATAGCTCGGTCACGGAGCAATCCTCCGTAGCGGCTCACGCGGCGCAATGCGCGGCTCGACGTCAATGAAGCCAGAGCCTCGGAAGTCACCATCGGTAGCGCGGGCCATGTCCACCTCAAGGCGCGCTGTGGCATTCACTTCGGCCGCGACCTGGGCAACAGCCTTTGCTTGTTCAATCGAGTAGGTGCCGGCTAGCACGCCCTCCATCGTCTTGCCGAGGATGGCGCGCAGATCAGTGAGGTTGTTCATTGTGCTGTTCCAGTTTGTTGAGCTTCCGCTTGAACCAGCCAAGCGTTATGGCTGCCTGGCGATACTCGGGCGGATAGCGGTCTATTGAGTTGCGGCGCATGTTCTCTGCGCGGGTGACCAGCTCGAGGTTGTCGATGGAGATGTTGGCGGGGCTCCTGTCCTTGAAGACGAGGAAATGCCCAGCCGGCACGGGGCCGTTGTGCTCTTCCCACAACATCACGTGGACCGGGCGCCAATCGGTGCGCTTGTTTCCGGTGTCCGCCACCTTGCGGTAGAGGATGCCGCCCTTGTCGGTACGCTCCGCTCCGATGGGGCGCCAGGTGTTCGATGGGCGATGGCCTAACTTGAACTGTGTGTCCTTGGCGCGGCCTCCTGCCTGCCAGCCTTTGCGGCCAGAGTTCCACGTCTGGTGGCCGGGCTTGAACCTGCCGCAGCCGGTGATTTCCTTGAACTCATCAGGGCGGGTCAGTCCGAGCTTCGACACGCGGTTGTGTATCGAGCCGGTGCCGCGCCCCATCATGGCTGCTATCTCGGTGATTGGCTTGGTGGCGTACAGCTCCGTCAGAGTTGCGTCCTCTGCCGGCGTCCAGTGCCGGTATTCCGTGCGCCTCCTGCCGGCGAGCGGGCTCATTTTTTTCGCCTCCCGTGCGTCGTGGCCGTCCAGCCGGCGCTAGATACCTGGTTGCCGTGGTCAGCGATCAGGCTGTCGATCAGGGCGCCCATGTAGGCGACGAGGCCGCTGACTGTTTCGCCGCGGGCCGTCGCGCTGTGCGTGTGCTTCTCGCCGTTCGGCAAAACGAACCATGCGCTGGCGTTCCAGTCGGAAGGGCGCCGGGGCTCAGTGCCGCGAACTACTGGCCGCGACACTCGGTTGTCGATGGAATAGAGGGTCACGATGCAGCTCATGGCTGGCATACCTCCAGCAGTGCCGCCTCGCTCAGGTCACCAAGCGGCGCGACGATGTATTGGGCAAGCGCGTAGACGCCCCACGGCTTGCCAGTCAGTTCAGCTCGGTACGCCGCGTGGCGGATGGCGTCGAGAACGTCGGGAAATCTCATGCCATCTGCTCCAGTGCCCTGCGGGCGAATGCCGCCAACTCACGCTTCGGATCGCGGCGGCGCTTGAGTACGGTCGTCGGGTCGTGCCACCGCTTGCGCTCAATTGGCTTCACTTCGCGGAAGCCTTCGACCTGCCGGATGGGTACGCCTGATTCGGCGACGAGTCGTGAAAGCCAGGCAGCATCTTTCGCCCGGCCCGCTGGGGTTAGGTTGCAAAATGTCATGGGATGTACCGGGGAGGAGGGCGCGCGTGGCGCCCGGGTGGATCAGATCAGCAGCGAGCGGGCGCCGCGGTAGGGGTCGGCAAAAGGTATGTCGTCGTCGAAGCTGTCGTAGTCCGGCGCCGGTTGCTGGCGGGCGGCTGGCTGCTGCGCCTGAGCTTGCTGGCGTGGAGCAGCTTGCGCTGCCGGCTGACTCTGCCCGTTCTGCTGCGGTGGGCTCCCTGCGAATTCGATGTTTGATACGCGCCCGGTCAGCTTGTGGCCCTGCGTTCCGTCATTCTTCGTGAAGGTTTCGATGTGCACGTCATCAACCGTCACGCTCAACTGCTGGCCTTTGAGGAGGTAAGGCGCCAGAGCTTCGGCTCGCTCACCCCAAAGCGCTGCGTCTACCCACTGAGACGGACGCTTGCCGTTCTCCTTCTTCCCGTAATCGAACGCCAGTGCCAGGGTGGCTACAGGCTTTCCAGCCTGCGTGAATCGAACTTCCGCGTCGCGGCCCAGGCGGGCCAGTCCAAATAGCTGTGCCATATCGGCTCCTTGGTTGTTGGGTTAGGCAGCGATGCCCATTACCCGATTCATCCGCTCTTCGAGCAGTTCGTAAAAGGTGGTGACGCGCTCGCTGATCTTGCGAATCAGTGCCTCGTCGCGGTATGCACGCTTGACGAAGAGGGGCATGCCCGGCCAGTAGGACACGAAGTCGATCCATTCCCGATCGGATACCCATAGCCCGCCCTGGCACTGCGCGACGTGCTCTTTCGGTATCTCGCCGGCCAGGATCACGCCGACCTGGAACTTCGGCAGTTTGGTCTTGATCTCTGTGAGGCCGTTGGCGCCGACCAGCGAGTCCGGCGAGTAGCCGATGCCGTGATTCAGGATGATGGCCACCTGTTCCGTGGCGACCTCTTCGCGTGACTCGTACAGGCCGCGTGCGACGGCTTCCAACTCGTGCCCGCGCTCGGTGTGGCGGTTGCCGCCGAATGGGTCTGCGGCCTCGCCCGTTATGCGCTCGCCGATCAGCGTATCCATGTAGGTGAAGGCAGCCGCACCGAAGCCTTCTTGCCCTTTGCCGTTGACCAGCAGGCAGTCCAGTTCGGAGCAGGTCACGATTCCCAGGCGCAGGGCCAGCCAATCGGCCGACCCCTGCTCGACTTCACGGATTATCTGCATTGCTAGACTCCTTGGCCTTGTTGGCCGACTTGGTTAGCGCTGCCAGCACGTGGTCAAACATGGCCTTTTCAACTGCGGCTGGCGTGCCGTGTAGTGCGGCGAACGACTCCTTGGCCTTGTCACTGCACTGTTCGAGCAGCATCGCCAGCTGAGCGGCCTGCACTGAAGTCACACGCGCCGTCACCGTTGCGCTGTTTCCGTCGTCATCCTCGCCAGTCGTAGTGAAGTTCAGCAGCGCGCCGGCCGTGTAGCGTTTGCCGTAGCTGACGCTGGATGCCACGGCCTGAACGCCGTTCTTGTTGCCGCTGACATCGGCCGGAAGCAGTAGGGATGTCGTTTCTCGGTGCCCGGCGCGATGGCTTAGCACGCCTTCAACCTCGATGCCCTTATCGTTTCGCGGAGTGCGGAATGTGATGGCGAAGCCGTGTCGAGCCAGAACCGGCTTGATGACCTCATTGATGTCTTCCCAAAGCGCGTAGGTGCTTTGGATGCGGCCGCTCTTGTCCTTGATGCCGCCGCGCTCACCGATGACGGGCAGCTCTTCCTGCATCTGAGCAAGCGCCTCGTCGTACTGCTGCTTTGCCTGCTGAGCCTGGAAGCGCTCGTGCATCGCCATCAGCCGCTCCATCTTGTCGATGTCAGCGTTCGGGCTCATGGCGACTTGCTGGATGATCTGCAGGATGGTGGCCGACTCGCCGGCCTTCGTAACGGCAGTGTTCTCCTGCCGCTGGGCAATTGCTGTGTTCATGGCTGCCTCAATAGGTAATCGACACGCTGGGCACTTCGCCCTTGCGGATCATGTTGATGATGGCTTTGGCCTGTTCTTCGGTGATGCCTGCGCCCATGAATGCCTCTTTGATCGAGGTCAGAACCGCAGTCTTGTGCGCGATGTCTGCTTCTCGCGCCTTGGCTTCAGCCTCAATGCGGGCCTGCTCGTCTGCCTGGCGCTGGCGTTCGGCTGCTGCGGCGCGCTCGGCGCGGGATTCGGCGTCACGCTCTGCCTGTTCGGCGCGCTGCTGAGCTTCCAGCTTCTCGCGCTCTGCTTGTTCGGCCTGCAGCTTAAGTTCCAGCTCGCGGCGCTCGGCTGCGGCCTTGGCGTCGGCTTCTCGCTTGGCTGCTGCTTCACGCTCGGCCTGTGCGCGCTGCTCGGCTTCGCGCTGTGCTTGCTCTGCGGCTTCCCGGGCGATGCGCTCCTCGCGGTCCTTCTGCTCGCGCTGGGCGGCTTCGGCGCGGAGGCGCTCGAGTTCGGCTTGCTCGGCTTCGTATGCCTGCCGCTTGGTCAGTGCCTGCTGCAGAGTAGTAATCGTGGCAGCCTTGACGCGGTGCGCTTCGGCTTCGAACTCTTCCCACTCTGGCCCGATCTCAACCTCTTCAATCAGGCTGATGGCTGAGGCGATTTCCGCAGCCGTGCGATCCTCGGTATCAATGGTGCGCAGCTCTTCAATCCGCCGCTCGTGCCCAGCTACGCGATCCGCTTCAGCCTGCTCCCACTCATTCAGCGGCGCCCGCACCTCGTCCTTCCAGGCGTCCAGCGTGTCGCGCATCCGCTTGCGCTCGGCGTCAATCTTCTTCGGGATTTCCTTCAGCTCGGCGACCAGGTCCTTGCCCACGTTGTCGAGCGCTGTCTTGGAGCGGGCGACCTTGTGAGCAATCGAAGCGATGGCATCGCGGCCTTTCTTCGTCGACACGTCCGGTACGAAGGCGTCGATCTCGGCGCGAATCTGCTGCAGGTACGGGTCAAGGCCATTCGCAGCCTGGAAGACCTGAAGGGCGGTTTCTTTCGGCGGCACGATGGCCAGTTGGGTTTCTGTAGACACATGGGCTCCTTGGCCGCGTCTCGCGCAGCCTGTCAGTAGGTTGGGTTACCCGAAGAAGTAAAAGATCGCCGCCTCACCAATGAGGCCGAAAGCGAGCGTTGCGGAAAGGACGCCGAACCCGGCAAGGGTCCACCAAGCAGCTGCGAAGCTGTGCCCTGTGGGGGTGTCGTCGTAGGGGAGGGCTTCGGTTCTCACAGTGGCACCCCGTTGGTTATTCGATCTGCCAGGCCGTAAACCCCGACCATGAATGCTGTAGCCACGCCGGCGCAGAGCCAGAACACGGCCTTGTGTTTTGTGCGGTGGTAGCCGTCCATCACACACCCCCCAATAGCGCCACGTAGGCGAGAGCCGCTAAGAAAGGCGCCACTCCGCCATACAGCAGGAAGGCGCCGGCTAGGTTCTTCAGGGTCATGGCTGCTCTCCTTGCAGGGCGGCGTCAGCGATGCGTTTCAGCTTCCTGATCAGCGCTCCCTTTGCCATCGATATCTCGTTGTCAGTTGCGCTCTCGCTGCTCTGCCAATCAGCAACGGCGATCTGCTCAAGCGCTTTCTTCAGCGCATCCCGCTCAGCGAGAAGGGCGTCGCGCTCGGCTTGTTGCGCATGAAGCGTGTTGACCAGCCCGTCGATCTGCTCCTGCAGTTCGCACACCGCGACTCCGTAGCTGTCGCAGTCCTTGGTCCGCACGTCAACGCCAAGCAGATCGCGCAACAGGGCGACCATCTCGGCGGGTGAGGCCACGACGTAGTGGTCGTCAGGCTCGCGGACGTACTCGAAGCCCTTCTTCAGGCATTCTTGCTGCCAGTTCACTTCCTTGCTCATGCCGCCTCCTTATTGCGCTCGATGTCGATTTGCTCGTACAGCCGGTCGACTTTCTCTTGCCGTGCATCCAGCGCCTTGTAGCGCTTGAGGTGAGCTGACATAGCGTTGTCGTAGGGCTCGATCAGCTTGAGCAGCCGAAGCTTCTCAGCTGAGTTGCTAGTCGCATTGAACTGAGCCGCGTATCGGTCGCGCACAGCGAAGTCCAGATGGTCGAGACTGCTGATCTCTTTCTTGTAGTCAGCCACCAGCGCGTCAGACTGGATCTTCCAGCGCAGAAAGAGGAGTTCGCTGCGTTTCGGCAGTTGGTGGTATGTCGAGCGGAACCACGCCAGAAGCTCGTCGCGGGTCATCTCGTCGAGAATGTCCTTTGTTTGCTTCATGCCGCCTCCTGCTTGCTCTGTTCGATCTGCTCGGCCTTGCTGCGCAACTGCGCTGCGTGGTGTTCGATGAATGCTGCTTGCTGCTTGTCGATGCTCCAGACGATCTCGTTCAGGGCCTCGTCGAGCCATTCGTTCGAGTAGCCGATGCGGCTGCGCAGGGCGTCCCACTTGCCGGAGCAGATGGACAGGATCAGCGCCTTGGCCAGCGCGGCCGGCACCTCTAGCTTGTCCTCGCAGAACTCGGCGTAGGCCTGCATGGTTGGTTCGTCGAGGCTGTCGAGCGCGGCCAGCACCTGCTCTGCCTCGGAAACGCTGTCATCCGGGCACGGCTGTTCGCGGCGCCCTATGGGTCCGTAGTGCTTCATGGTGGATACCTCGGTTGCCCGGATGGGCGATGGAAGGGGTGATGCGGTGCATCGGGGAGTGATCAGCTGAATCTTGACCGCAGGTCGCAATCCCTGTGTGTTCATCCGGTAGCGAGCCGGACTAGATTCGCCCATCAGCAGCACGCTTTCGCGCAGACTGATCACTCTCCGATGCAGGCTCGTTACGTGAGCCATTCGGCCGTCTCAACGGGGTGTAGTGGAGTCCCGCCAACGGCTGCCGGTGTTTTTCAGCAATCGGGGCACTTGCCGTCTTATCCCCGTCGCGGATATCCCGAAGGTCCGCCGCGCGCGGATGTTATTCATGGCGCTACCAGCACCGGGCGCCCTCGGTTATTACAGGCCCGTTAGGGTCTGGTCTGGCTGGCTCAGGCGGGGGGTTATTCAGTTCGAAAACCAGCCTCTTCGATTGCTTCTCGGCAATGGTCAATTACCTCTCTAGCCGTGCTTGCGTCGTCGTAGCAGGACCATCGCGGCAGGGTAATCAAAACCTCTTTCCTTGATGCCCTGAACCCAGCCCAAGCCGCCCGAAGGTCAGTCAAAGCAGGCTTGTAAGAGTCAGCCTGCCGAAGTGCCTTTAGGTACTGAACGCGCCCAGCAAAATCCCACATGTGGGTGTGCATCATTTCGCTCGCGTACCATTGCTCAAATTCGTCTCTTAGCTTTTCCATCACTTCTCTCCTTTCTCTCTCCACCACTCCCACCCCCACAGCGCAGCTAGTACGCTGATGAGGAGGAGGGCCTGGGGTAGGGTTAGCATGGGGTGCCGCAGTCAGCGCAGAACACAAAGCCGGTTTTACTGTTGCCTAGCCTGGTCGGATGGGTGCAGGTCGGCACGAATGCGGCTTTCGCCTCAGCTTCTGTGGTGTAAACGTTCTCGGCATCCATCATGGCGGCGCTTCCTAGCGCGACATGCCGAACCTTGTTTATTTTGCGGTCGATGATCCAGACCATCTCATCCTCCTATGTGCTGATGGGTGCCCATGGGCGGCTAGGCAGCCAACTGCGCCTCATCCAGTCGCTGAGCCCTGACCACTAGCTGCGTCCTGGGGGCGTCTGGGCGGCGTATCGGGCGGACCTGTGCGTGCTCTCCGCCTACGAATAACGCCAGCACGAGCGGGGCGATGATTCCCCGGCGCATGGCTTCGCGGCACAGCTCGCGCACTGTCGGCTGGTTGTCCAGCTTGTGACGCGCCGTCTCCAGCTGCGTCTTGATCGTCTCCGGACTGCACTCCATGTGCTTTGCGATCTCTTTCCGGGTGAAGCCCAGTGCCGCGTAAATCGTTGCCATCAACTGCCGAGGGGCGAGGCCTTGTCCGAGGTGGCCTTGCCATCCTTCTACTTGGATAGTTTCCATGTCGTTCTCCCTGTGTCGGTGTTGCTGCATTGGGGAGTGATCTGCCCTGAGTCGAACAGGGGAGACATGCTGGACTTCTCGCCAGATTGATCAGGTCCGGCACCGGCCGACGCTAAATGGGAGCTACCCGTTCACGCCTGCCGCCATCAAGCTCGCGGTCCGCGCCAAATCACTCTCCGATGCAGGCCGGGGCGATTACCCCGGCTCATCGTTTCTCTCGCACTGCCCGTTCGGGTCATTCGCTCGGTTCGGTCAGCACCTCGTCTGTTCCAGCCCCTCAATGGCTTTTCCAGTACGCCGGTCGCCGTCGAGGCAATGCGGTTTTTGTTGCGGCAAATTCTTAAAGAGCGTTCCGGGACCACCCGAGGCATCGCTGCCTTCGTTGCGCTGTTGTGCGCTTCGATGGGTAATAATCTATGCAAACATGCATAGGCTGTCAATGCGGCTATGCAAATAAATATGCAAATTTTTATGCAGGCGAAAAAAAACCTGCCGTAGCAGGTTCTTGAGATTTTTCAGGGCCGCCATCGGACCTCTACTACTCGGCCCATCGGCTCGATCGAGGTAACTGGCCATACCCGTTGTCGCTCGGACGCCATGCGCCTGCCGGTACGGTCATCAACGTGGATGCGGACAATCCCAGCTTTCCCTTCGATCACAGCAAGCACAGCGGTGCCCGGCTCCATTGAGCGGTCGGCCGAGTCAAATGTGACCTCCGCGTCCATATCGGACCAATAAGTCAATTCGTTTGGTTGCAGGTGGAGCTTTCTTGCGCAACCCCGATCGTTGCCCGCGATGGTGCGGGGCGCTACTGCCTCATAAACCGGTTGTTCCATACGGACCTCATATCCTTTCGCCGGCTACGACATAGTGCTGGCGATATGATGCTACTGCGTCACAGAAAAAAAGCGAGGCCCACTAAAGGCCCTATTGATTACCCCGGTTATCGGCAAATCGGCCTGCTCGCCAATGATGGCAACAGCAGAAAAAGCAACAGTTTTTCCGATCGGTTCCGCCTGTCGGGGCTCTCACATTGTCGACAGTCTGCGAAGCCAAGGTCACTTCCAGCAACGAGGGTGTATATCCATACAGTATATGCGGGAGAGTTCCCCGGCAAGCCAATAAGTCGGGGCTGAATCGTTACGTGTAAACAATAACGACAGGCACAAAAAAGCCCGCTCTATGGCGGGCTCTGCGTTGGAGATTGCGCTACAGGTAGCACGTGGCGTTGTAGAACACGCGCCCCACGATGGCTACCTGCTGCGTGCGGAGCATGTCCGGGGTAAAGCGCATGTCTTCAACATCCTGGTCATAGCTGGCTAGACGCAGGCCGCCTCCAGGTATGCGATAGGCCCGCTTGATCCATATCTCATCACTGATCTGGACCGCGTAAATCTTCCCGTCGACGACCTCAGTTGCGGCCATGTTGACACCAGCCACCGATCCATCAATGAAGACGGGGGCCATTGTGTCGCCTTGGGTGCGTACAAATGCCGCATGCGCCTCATCTACCGAGCAGCGCGCCATGTCGCTGCGCGGGATCTTGCGCGTCTCGCCGGTCAGTTCAACCGACTCGCGGCGCAGATCGCTACTGATCCCGATCCTTCGCATGAACGGCAGCTCGACGTATGCATCGGCGCCTTCATCTGCAGCCGGAACCGAGCGGCGCATGAGGTCGTCTTGGCGTAGCGGAAGAGTGTCGAAATCGAGAATCGCGTGGCCGCGCAGCTGGTCGGGGGTGATCCCGAAGTAGGCCGCCAGCGTGACAACCGTGTCGTCCTGGGGCCTCTTCGTGCTGCCTGTAGCCACGCGATAGACGATCGACTGGTCTACTCCGGTTGCCCGAGCCAGCGATGCCGACGTGTGCCCGGAGCGCTTCATGAGCGCTGCCAGGTTCTCTTTAATAGTGCGTTTGTGCATAGCACGATTATTGCTATGGCGCTGACCATAGTGCAAATGCTGATCAGCATTGCAATCTATGCTAGTTTGCATATACTGGGTGTGGACCTCACTAGGACTACTCCCATGACTACCAACCCCCACCAAACCAAGATCGAGGCCATCCGCGAAGCCGGTATGACCTACACCGCCATCGCACGCCGAGCTGGCTGCGATATCTCCACGCTCTTCCGTATTCGCCAGGGCGAAATCCCCGACCCCAAGTACTCCGTTGGCAGCGCCATCGACCAGCTCCACAGCGAGGTCTGCGCCGGACGGCTCCCGGCTGCTTAGTTGGTCGTTGGGCTTGTTCATGTGGGTGACGTCCCTGTCTGTGCTTTCCATGGATGCATTGTTTACCAAGCGGTAATGCACAGATATCACCCCGGTAGGGGGTGTAGATCCAACCAGTAGTTTTCTACAGGCAATAAAAAACCCGGGATGACGGCCCGGGTTCTTCAACAGCAACAACACGAGAAGGAATGTAGCACATGACCATCGGATTTATCTACTGCCTGACAAACCACTACATGCCAGGCATTTGCAAGATTGGCCGGACTGATCGCTCTCCATCCCAGCGCTGCAAGGAGCTGTCTGATGCGACCGCTGTCCCGCTTCCGTTTGACATTCAGTTCTATTTCGAAGTGGACAACGCAATGGCTGTCGAGCGCGCGATCCACAACGCGTTCGCGCTGTTCCGGGTGAATGAGTCCAGAGAGTTCTTCTCTTGCAAGCCTGTTGATGCCTACGAATGGCTTGAGAGCAACTTTGAGGCTTACACCGAATATCTCGACGGCGACTTGATCTTCGCATTGCAGGATCTGCGGCAAGCCGCCCGGGAGGTAAAGGCATGAGCTTTCAAGCTATGGCCTGGGCGACTGAGCAGAAGCTCCCAACCCGCGAGAAGTTCGTTCTGATCATGCTGGCCAACTACGCCAGCAATGATGCTTGGGACTGCCACCCAAGCCTCAACACCCTTGCAGACGACACCGGCATGAGCCGTGACACCGTCATGCGCGCCATCAAGTCTCTTGAGACCGACGGCATGCTCCGCGTGATTCGTCGCAATGTGGACGGCATCAATCTCCCTAACGTGTATCGCCTGATTCGGTCTGCGGGTAGTAGTCGCACCGTGCAGGGGGTAGTAGCTGAGTGCGGGGAGGGTAGTAGCACACAGCAGGGAGGGGTAGTAGCTGAGTGCGACTCTAACCTATCACTTGAACCTATCAATGAACCGGTAACGGAACAGGCTGCGCCAGTTCCAACAGCGCCGGCCGCAAAAGTTTCGACCAGTTGCCCGGCTCAAGCCATCGCTGACCTGTTCAACCAGATTCTGACTCCGACCCTGCCAGCAGTGGTGATCCTGAACACCGATCGCAAGGCAAAGCTGAAGAGCCGCTGGACCGAAAGCCCTGTTCACCAATCCCTTGATTTCTGGCGCGACTACTTCGAGACGGTTAGCTCGTCCGACTTCCTGATGGGCCGCGCCCCTGGCAAGAACGGCGGAAAGCCATTCCGCGCCTCGTTTGACTGGCTGATCTGCTCCGCCAACTTCGTCAAGGTCGTAGAGGGTAACTACCATGCATGATCCCTACAGCCTCGAAGCCGAGCAGGGCGTCCTGGGCGCGATGATGATCCGCCCCGAGCTGATCGACACCCTGGCCGACGGCCTGACCCCGAGCGATTTCTACTTCGCCGACAACGAAGAAGTGTTTCGCGCAATCCTTGAGATGCACGGCAAGGGCCAGGGCGTCGATTACATGACCGTCGCCGAGCACATCGGCACCCTGCAGAGCGGCGATTTCGCCCTTGGCTATACGGCCACCCTGCACAAGAACACCCCCAGCGTCGCCAACGCTGCGACCTATGCCCGTATCGTCGCAGACCGCGCCACTGAGCGAGCCCTAATGACCTGCGGCGAGCGAATCCACGAGATTGCGTGCAGCGATCAGGATGTGGCCGACAAGGTTGCTGCCGCTCAAGCCGAGGCGATGGCAATCCAGTCCGGTGTCGGTGATGACGAAGTGGTCATGGCTGCCGACATTCTCAACGAGCAGGTTGAGGTATGGCAGGAGCGCCAGGATCGCCATACCCGCGGCGAAACACTCATCGGCCTGTCTACCGGCCTGACTGATCTGGATGAGATCACTGGAGGCCTGCAGCCCGAGCAGCTGATCATTGTTGCCGGCCGTCCTGCGATGGGCAAGACAACCCTCGCGATGGGCTTTGCCGCTGATGCCGCGATCCGCCAGGGCAAATCGGTTCTCGTCTTCAGCCTGGAAATGAGCAAGGGCCAGCTGATTGACCGCATGACTGCAGCAGAGGGCAAGGTCCCGCTGAAGCTGATCAAGAACGGCACCGCGGCGTTCGACTACGGCTCGCAGATGATTGCAGCCGGTGCGCTGATCAAGCGTGCTCGCCTGGCCATTGCTGATCGCGCCGGCCTGACCATGAATCGCATTCGGGCAATCGCTCGCAAGCACAAGATGCGTCGCGGCCTTGACCTGATCGTCATTGACTACCTGCAGCTCCTGGACGGCAACGGCGGGAGCGGTAATCGCACCGAGGAAGTGAGCGCCATGAGCCGCGGCGCCAAGCTGCTCGCTCGTGAGCTGAAAATCCCGGTTGTGATGCTCTCCCAGCTCTCCCGCAAGTGCGAAGAGCGCCCGAACAAGCGGCCAATCCCTGCTGACCTGCGCGAGTCCGGGGCCATTGAGCAAGACGCTGACGTGATTCTCTTCGTCTACCGCGACGAGGTTTACAACGAGAACAGCGAATACCGCGGCGTCGCCGAAATCATCATCGGCAAGGGCCGTGACATTGAAACCGGAACCGTTCGCGCGTCCTTCCGTGGCGAGATCAACCGCTTCGACAGCCTGGCCGCGGGCTGGCAAGAGCCAGAAGACCGTCCGGCCAAGCCATCAAAAGTCGCCTCCCTGGCCGGCCGCTACGGGAGCCGCACATGAAGCCAATCAGTGAACTCCTCGAGGCCCGTCTCGAGCAAATGGAACCGCAGCAGGAGGCGGCCATGAGCCGTATGCGCATTCGCAACCTACTCGCCAAGGTCCGCGCCAAGCGCCAGAAGGTGGCCGCATGAACCGCTCCCGCTCAATGACGATCGTTCAGCGAATCACGATGGCCAGGCTCATCGCCGAAGGCTTCGCAATCCGTCCTGACTGCCTGGATTGTGGCGAGGACATCCTCCCGGCTCGCCGCCAGGCCGTGAAGAACGCCGTGCGCTGCAAGGAATGCCAGGACGACCACGACAAGCGGGAGGTGCGCCGCCATGGCTGAGAAGATCCGCGTCTCGCATATCGGCGAGCTCTCCCAAGTCAACGCCGCGATCCGTGCAAAGGGCTTCCCTTGCACGGTGACCATCGCCGGCGCCAGTCGATCGCTTCCGCAGAACGCCCTGTTCCACAAGTGGTGCGAGGAGATCGCACGCTTCTTCGTGAGCATGGGCAAGATGACCTTCGCCACCGGCGCCGCCATGGACCGTGACAACGTGAAGCGCAACCTGAAGCAGACCTTCCTCGGCGAGCAGTTGGTCCAGGACATCAACCTGAAGACCGGCGAGATCACCGACCGCTACGAGCTCAAGCACACCAGCGAGCTCGACAAGGGGGAGATGCACGCCTTCATGACCTGCATCGACGCCTGGGCTACCGAGCACGGCATCTACCTGCCGCACCCGGAGGATTCCGAGTACATGCGGATGAAGATCGAGTTCGGGGAGGCAGCATGAAAGGCAAAGCCCCCTCTGCAGAGCAGAAGCGCTACCACGACCTGCTGGCCCAGCACATCGGCTGCATTGCCTGCCATCGTGACACGGCAGGCCATCAGCGCAACCACGTCGTGAGCATTCACCACGTCGACGGCCGCACCAAGCCTGACGCGCACTGGCTCGTCCTCCCGTTGTGCGCCGGCCATCACCAAGACGGTTATGGCGCGCCTGGCCTCATCGCCGTTCACCCCTACAAGGCCCGCTTCGAACTGGCCTATGGGAAGCAGGAAACACTAATCCGCGACTGCGCCCTGCAGTTGCTTGATATGGGCCTGACGCTTCCTGCGCGGGTCATGGAATTGATCGGACTGGAGCAGGCGGCATGAGCAAGACCGCACAGAGGAAGCGCGCCACTTACGACCAAGGCTATGAGCACGGCCGCACGAACCATCACTTCTACTGGAAGCGCCATCCGTTCATTGACGAGTACAGCCGCGGCTACAGCGCTGGGCAGCAGGATCGCCGGAGCGCGGCAAAGAAGCTCCGTGACACCAGCGGCGCCCTGTTTGGTCCTGCGCTGTTTGCCGGCCTTCTGGTGGCGGGTGCGGTGCTGATCGCAGCAGTGGGGGCGACTGCATGAAAGTCCCATGCCCGACCAACGCCAACCACGACACCACGGCCTTCAGCAGCCGCCAGATCGTCTGGTGCCACGACTGCCGCAAGGAACACCCCTGGCCGCTAAAGCCCGGCCAGATACCCCTGAT
>JBFHJN010000048.1:0-18677 GCA_041595875.1 Coriobacteriia bacterium | reverse complement strand
TCGACCGTTCTTCCCGAAGAACAGAGTTTTACAACCCGAAAGCCGTCCTCACTCACGCGGCGTTGCTCCGTCAGGCTTGCGCCCATTGCGGAAAATTCCCTACTGCTGCCTCCCGTAGGAGTCTGGGCCGTGTCTCAGTCCCAGTGTGGCCGATCAGCCTCTCAGCTCGGCTACCCATCGTCGCCTTGGTGAGCCATTACCTCACCAACTAGCTAATGGGCCGCGGGCCCATCCCTCACCGCCGGAGCTTTCCCATAAAGACCATGCGATCTCTATGGAGTATCCGGTATTAGCCCCGGTTTCCCGGAGTTATCCCAGTGTGAGGGGCAGGTTGCCCACGTGTTACTCACCCGTTCGCCACTCTATACACTCTCCGAAGAGAGCTTTAATCGTTCGACTTGCATGTGTTAAGCACGCCGCCAGCGTTCATCCTGAGCCAGGATCAAACTCTCCATGGAAGATGTCACAGAGCAAGCTCTGTGTTCTACAGAAGAATCGGACCTGGAAGATCCGGAGTGATTCACCTGCATCGGTAAGGAAACCGATGTGGTTTGAATCATTACGATCGCATCGGATTGGCCTGTTGACTGGCCCTCTCGATACGACGGGTTCATGTGGTCTGTTTTACAGACCTTACTTGGCTTCATCACAGTATCCAGTTTTCAAGGTTCAGGTGCAGCGAGGGGTTACATTACGTGTCTTCCGTCTCGCTGTCAACGGCTATTCCCGACCTTTTTCAACGTTCTTTGCGACCTTCATCCGGAACACTTGTTCGGGCAATGAAAACGCCCCCGGATGTACTTCTCGGAGGCGTCAGGTGGGCTCACGGCCGCCATGATGATGGCCGTCTACCCTATCCTGTTAACCCACCCGAAATCTTGCTTTTCAAGATCGCGCTCCACTCGTTGATACGCTCGGGAAGCAGCTTAGATACTCTACCACTCGCCCTATACCGGCGCAAGCACCTTTTCCGACCTTTCTGATATATCGCTCACCCAGCGCGATTCGAAACAAAGAACCCCAGCTCAGGGGCGCACAGGGCGGGCAAATCGGCGCTTTCCGACCTGCACGACCAGGTCCAGAACAGCGCTTTGGGCCAAGTCATAGGTCCCGGGCGCAAGAAGCTCACCATCCACGCGCACGGCACCTTGATCGATCATCCGGCGACCCTCGGAATTGGACGCGACAAGCTTCAGTGCCGAGAGAAGCGCGGGGATATGCACCGACTCATCCAGGTCGACGGCGATTCGAGGAACGTCATCGGGGACCGCATGCTGCTTGAACACGAGGTCGAAGGCGGCCTCGGCGGCGGTCGAGTCGTCGATGGAGTAGTACAGGGCCACGATCTCACGCGCTAATCTGCGTTTCGCGAGATTAGGATGCAGCGACCCATCCGAAAGACCCGCCTCTATCGCCTCCAGCTCATCCAATGACAGCGAGGTGCACAGACGGTAGTACTTGACCATCAGCTCATCGGGAACCGACATCACCTTCCCGAACATATCGTCCGGTGCATCCGTCAGGCCGACGTAGTTGCCGTAGCTCTTGCTCATCTTCTGTACGCCGTCCGTACCTTCCAGCAAAGGCAACGTGAGACAGACCTGCGGTTCCAGGCCCATCTTCTCCATCAGCTCACGGCCTGCTAGAAGATTGAACAGCTGATCGGTACCCCCTAGTTCGACATCTGCCTCTATCGCGACTGAGTCGTACGCCTGGGCCACCGGGTAGAGCAGCTCATGCAGCGAGATACCGATACCCTCTTGATATCGCTTCGAGAAGTCGTCGCGCTCCAGGATGCGTGCCACTGTGAACCGGCTGGTGAGTCTTAAGAGCTCCTCGAACCCGAGCGGCGCCAGCCACTCGGAGTTCCTGCGCATCTCGGTCTTCTCGGGATCAAGTATCTTGTACGCCTGCTCTATATAGGTAGTAGCGTGTGCCTCTACCTGTTCGGGTGTCAGAGGAGGACGGGTAGCGCTTCGGCCCGATGGGTCCCCGATCAGAGCAGTGAAGTCACCGATGATGAGAACGACACGGTGCCCAAGATCTTGGAACTGACGCAGCTTCCGCAGCGGAACGGCATGTCCCAGATGCAGGTCCGGCGCAGTGGGATCCACGCCGAGCTTGATGGTGAGCGGACGCCCGTCCCCCAGCTTCTTGATCAGGTCTTGCTCCGGGACCAGGTCTGCTGTACCACTCTTGATGACGCGGAGTTGATCTGCGGCGGTTGCCACGTGGGGTCGTCCCTCCTTCTTGCGCGGGAACCCGCACAACGCATCCGGCCCGTTACCGAACCGTGACTGCCATGCGGGTGCCTGGCTCACTGTTTGCAGGTCATACTAGCACGAAGAACGGCGCCCTCCTCGGCCATCAGGTAGAGTATTCCGGGGAACGTGAGCCGTTTCTTACTGTATATATAACTGCAACATCCCCAAGTCGCAGAGGATGGACACCGAGCACACATGGACGACTTCAATAGCAATCCCCGCCGCAACCGGTCCTCCGCCGGGAATCGCTCCTCGGCGAGCAACCGCAAGAACCCGGCTCCGCGTCAGCGGCAGCGCTCAGGCGCGCAGCCTACGCCTCGCAAGCGGGCACCCCGCGCCGGCGCGGGTTCTTCCGGACAAGCGACCCAGCGCCCCGTCCGCAAGTCACCTACCCGCCAGACGGGTGCGACCAAGCGTCGACCGTCCGGGCAGAAGGGTCCCGCGCGCAAGCCGGCCAAGAAGCCACGCAGCGTCTGGCGCAAGGTGCTCCGGATCGCCGCGATCGCCACAGGATTGAGCATCGTGGGCGGACTTATCGCCGTGGGGGTCGTCTATGCGTCGGTCAGCAAGGACCTTCCCGACCTGCAGAACCCCACGAAGGGTCGCGACCAGACCTCGGTCATATATGACCGTAACGGTGACGTGCTCACTGAGCTATACGCGGAGCAGAACCGCACCGATGTCGCCTTCGAGCAGATACCCGTGCAACTACGGCAAGCCGTCATCTCCACTGAGGACCAGCGCTACTACGAGCACAAAGGGGTCGACCCTCTCGGCATCGCACGCGCCCTGTGGGTGGACATCACGCAGAACAAGCGTCACGGGGGCTCCACCATCACGCAACAGTACGTGGTCAACACGTTCGTCGAGCGCGAGGGCACGATAACCCGGAAGATCAAAGAAGCGATCTTGGCGTACAAGCTTGAGAAGGAGTACACCAAAGACGAGATCTTGACGATGTATCTCAACACCATCTACTTCGGACATGGCGCCTACGGCGTCCAGTCCGCCGCAGAGACCTACTTCGGCAAGGACGTGAGCGAGCTGTCGCTGGCCGAATGCGCGATGATCGGCGGCGTCATCAAGTCGCCGGGCAACTACTCTCCGCGTAACGATCCCGATGCCGCGAAAGACAGGCGTGACACCGTGCTGGGCCAGATGCTCTCGGAGGGCTACATCGAGCAGGCCGAATACGACGCTGCGGTGGCCGAGGAGTTCGCGCTCGCGCAGGTGGAAGTGGACACCACCACGCCGGCTCCCTATTTCGTGGAATGGGTGAAGCAGACGCTCATCGATGAATACGGTCCCGACCAGGTGTTCAAAGGCGGACTTCACATCACGACCACCATCGATCTCTCGATGCAGCAGGCCGCCGAAGACGCGATCGCCGCTGAACTTGACCAGGAAGACGACCCGTCGGCCTCCCTTGTGGCCATAGAGCCGGCGACTGGCGAAGTCCTGGCCATGGTGGGCGGCAAGGACTTCGCGACCCAGCAGTACAACGTGGCCGTTCAGGGGCACCGCCAGCCCGGCTCCGCGTTCAAGCCGTTCGTGCTGGTGGCCGGCCTGGAGAACGACGTGCTGCCCGAGCAGACGTACGAGTCGAGCGCAGCGCGTCTGGACATCCCGGGTGGTCAGGTCTGGAAAGTCACCGGCACCTCGGCCGGAGGGCTGATGCGACTGCGCCAGGCCACCGAGAAGTCCGTCAACTCCGTGTTCGCGCAGCTCATCTTGGAGGTAGGCGCCGACACCGTGGTCGAGACCGCGCAACGCCTTGGCATAACAACCGATGTCGAGGCCGTTCCCGCGATCGCACTGGGCGGGCTCAAGAACGGTGTGACACCGCTGGAGATGGCTTCATCGTATGCGACCCTGGCCAATGCAGGTACCTATATACCGCCTTACGGCATCCTCGAGGTGAAAGACAGCGACGGCGAGATCTTGCAGACGGCTGACGCTGAGGGCGTTGAAGCCATCTCGCCGGCGGTCGCGTATCTTACGACAGACATACTGAAAGGCGTCATCTCGAAGGGAACCGGTACTGCCGCCCAAATAGGCCGGCCGGCCGCGGGCAAGACCGGCACCACCCAGCAGTATCGTGACGCATGGTTCTGCGGCTATACGCCGCAAATCGCCGCCTCGGTGTGGGTAGGCCATGTGGAGGGCCAGATCGAGATGACGGACGTCCACGGCCGCAAGGTCACCGGCGGCTCCTTCCCGGCAGAGATCTGGGCGCGCTTCATGAAGGCCGCGTTGGACGGACAACCCGAAGAGGACTTCGAGCGCCCCAAGGGTCTGACGTCGGCGACGATCTGCCTGGAGTCGGGCCAGATTCCCACTGAGTACTGCGAGAAGACGGGTTCAGCCCTCTTCCTCTCCGGCCACTTGCCTGGTGACTGTGAGATACACACGGGCCCGACCGAGATCGAGCTTCCCAACTTCATAGGGATGACCAAGGAGGCCGCGATCACGCTCCTCAACAAGCTCCTGCTGACGTTCAAGGTCGAGGAGCAGGAGATGTATGGCGTCTCGGCAGGCATCGTGGGAGACCAGGACCCGCGCTATCCGAGCACGGTCACGACAGAGACGGTGGTGACGCTCTATGTATCAAAGGGCGCACCTGTAAACGAGCCACCGGTGGCGACTTTCACCTATACGCCCAAGACCCCAAGCGCGAACGAAGAGATCACGTTCGACGCCTCCGAGTCGGAAGCCGATGGCGGTATCGCGAAGTATGCATGGGAATTCGGTGACTCTTCGCCCCTGGTAGAAGGAGCGATCGTCAAACACCAGTTCACAACCGCGGGCAAGTACACCGTCACCCTGTGGGTGACCGATGAAGACGGACTCGTCTCCAGCCTGCCTATCGTGGTGGAAGTGAAATAGCCCCTAGCGCACCCCTCGGAAGAAATGACCACTCGTGGCAGGCGAGACCACCGGGTCCACCGGAGGCGTCTCTCCTGCCACTGCGGCATTCAGTGCCGCACGGTAGGCCGAGACGACACGGACGTGCTCCTGCGCATCCTCAACGGAGAAGTCCAGCCGCAAAGAAGTGACACCGGTCGCCAACACGTCAGGCAGCGCCCGCGAGAGGTCGAGAGTGACGGCGTTGTAAATGTGACTACGACCGGTCGCGTCAGTCAGGACAGGGAACTCGTAACCCTTCTCATCCCGCAACAGCCATCTTCGCTGCCGGTGCTCGCAAGTAGCGCATCTCCTGGTACAGCCTCCTGCGTTCTGCAAGACACAGCGCTCGGCCACCATGAGTTCCACCCTGCCGTAGACCACCGCCCCTACCGGGACCGGTGAACCTACAGCAAGTGCGGTCAGCTGTGAGGCGGTCAGCTCGTGAGACGCCCAGAGCGATGACGCTCCTATGTCGCACACCGTCTGCGCCGCCCACGGGTTGACGATATTGAGAGGCCAGTCGGCGGAGACGTCAGCGTCTGAACCGATCGCCTCGGCGAGCACGCCCAGGTTGCCCGCGGCGAGCGCAAGGCCGGGCGACGCAAACGACACCAGCGCGTCCATCTCGTCCTCATGCGCTATGCGCGGAAGGAGCGCACTGGTCCCCGCGGGGATAGCGGAAGCATCGTCAGCAGGGGTGACCCGCACCAGTACCCGATCGGCACCAGCAGCAAGGCAGGCGGAAGCCACCCGCGGATCGGTCACACAGGCAACCAGCTCCACCGGAGGTCGGCTATCGGCATCGAGACCCTGAACGGCGGTGACAACCGGCTCGTGTCGCTGACGGTCCTGCCACCGGGCGAGACGAAGGCTGTCCAGGGACTCAAGGGCTTCTCGGCGGAGTGAATGAAGGACCGAGAAGCCGATACCGGCACCCTGTTCCAGGTCGACATCGCACTCGCTCACGAAGTAACCCGAACCACCAACACGGCCTACATGCTCCGAGACGTCCTCGGCCGATACAGCCCTGGTACGCGCGGGTTCCACCACCGGGCCGACGGCCTGCGACTGGAACCCTCCCCCGCTGGCTGTCACCGTGAGCGGCTCGCCGATATGCATGCGCACTTCGAACCGCACAGCGGTGGCTCGATACTCCAGCGCCTCGCGCCCCTCGAAAGCGGCGCGCGCGGCCTCGAGCATCGTCGCGTTCGCGACCCGGAACACCCGGTCGCCCGGCCCGGCGGCACCCTCCAGAAGGATGCTGACGCGCTCGGACGCCCCGGCTTGACTGACGGTCACGCCACGCACACGCAACTCGCCTGCCCTCTGGGCGAAACGTCCCTTGCCCGTCCAGAACTCTATGGTATCCGCGGCGTCCAACGCACGGTCCAGCGCCACCTCGGCGACACCGCCGTTCACCGCCGAGATCCGGCCGATGAGAACGCCCCTGTTGTTCGGCCGACTCGTGTTCATCATCCGACCGTCGCTGATACCGGCAAGATACGCCTCGCTGAAGCCCCTGTTGAACGCCTCTTCAAGCAGCTGCGTCTCAGCGTCGAGCACCTGATACCCGTCAGGGTCTGCCGCAGCACGATCCAGTGCCGCACGATAGACGCCGACGACGACCGAGACGTATTCGGGGGCCTTCATACGGCCTTCGATCTTCAGCGCAGCGGCACCGCTCCGGATGAGCGCTGGCAGCTGACCGATCCCGGCAAGGTCTCGAGGACTGAGCAGGTAGCGCCCGTCCACTTCGACGACCTCGGAAGCGTCCCGCACGAGCGAGTAAGGCATGCGGCATGGCTGGGCGCACAGACCGCGATTGGCCGAGCGCCCTCCTATCACCGAGGACATGAGGCATTGGCCCGAATAGCAGTAACACAGCGACCCATGGACGAACGACTCCACTTCTACGTCCGCGGAGCGCGCGATGCGCCCGATCTCTGCAACCGATAGCTCGCGGGCCAGCGTCACCCGCGAACAGCCAAGCTCGGCGAGCGTCCGCACGGACGCCACATTGTGGGCGTCGATCTGCGTGGAAGCGTGGATGCGCACGTGCGGCAGGACGCTGCGCAGCACACGCAAGAGTCCGAGGTCTTGAACGATGACTGCATCAACGCCGGCCGCCCAGGCCCCGTCGATAAGGTCGACAGCACGTCGCATCTCATCGGGCAGCACGACGATGTTCGCGGTCAGATAGACTCTTGCGCCACGAAGATGCGCGAACCGTGTGCCCTCGGCGAGCGTCTCAAAGGTGAAGTTCTCCGCTCCCCGGCGGGCATTCAGCTCGCCCATACCGAGGTACACGGCATCGGCGCCACCGTTGACCGCGGCGATGAGCGCAGCCGGTGAGCCGGCGGGAGCCAGAAGTTCAGGTGTTTCTATCGTCGCCTTTTGTGGCTGGTGCATGACGGTTCGCCTTCGGTACATCGAGGGTAACAAGCTATCGCATCGACCGAGTATACAGTGCCGGAGCCTAGCCCAACGCCCCGACCTGGCATCATACGGCACAAGCCGCCATAATGGGTCGTTGAATGAAGGGAGCCTGATGTCACGGCGCACGCGGCTTCACCGCACAAGAAAGTCCAATACTGCGATCCGGGTGATTTTTGGCGGCATCGCCATGCTTGTTGCCCTCACGGTGCTCCTCACCGGTGTTGGTGCAGCGGCGGCTTTCAGCATGTTCTCCGGATGGCTTGTGGACCTGCCCGACCTGGACGACCCAGCGGCATTCGCTGTCGCCCAGGCGACGAAGGTCTACTCGGCAGACGACAAGCTCATCGCCAACCTATACCTGGAGAACCGCCAGGTGGTCGATCTTGATGAGATCTCCCCATACATGCAGCATGCGCTGGTGGCGGTGGAGGATGAACGCTTCTACAAGCACAACGGCTTCGATGCTGTGGGCATCGTGCGTGCCTTCATCACGAACCTCGTTGCCGGTGGTGTCTCGGAAGGCGCTTCCACGATCACGCAGCAGTACATCCGCAACACGATCCTGGCCGACGAGCGCTACGACATCTCGTACCGGCGCAAAGTCCGTGAGGCATACCTCGCATACGAGCTTGAGCAGAGGATGTCCAAAGACGAAGTGCTGAGCATGTACCTGAACACCGTCTACTTCGGGGAAGGCGCATACGGGGCCGAATCAGCCGCCCTCACGTTCTTCAGCAAACACGCGTCCGAGCTCACCATCGCTGAAGCGGCACTTCTGGCCGGCCTTGTGCAGTCACCCAGCAACCTGTCGCCGTACGACAACGCCGAAGGCGCCGTCTCGCGTCGGCAGTGGGTTCTCAGCAAGATGCACGAACAAGGGTACATCACCGACGAGGAGTACGAAGCGGCCAAGGTCGAGGAACTCTCGCTTGGACGAGCAGCGCAGCTGGACAAGTCCGGGGTCTACTCGGCGCCGTACTTCGTAGCCTATGTGAAGAAGCTTCTACAAGACGAGTACGGCACCGGGCTTGTGTTCCAGGGAGGTCTGACCGTCTACACCACACTGGAGACGACGACCCAGGATCAGGCCGAGGCCGCGTGTCGCAAGATCATGAACCAGGACTCCGACCCCGACTACGCCCTGGTGGCCATAGAGCCGGAGAGCGGCAAGATCAAGGCAATGGTGGGCGGCAGGGACTGGGACACCAACAAGTTCAACTTCGCCACGCAGGCCAAAAGACAGCCGGGGTCATCGTTCAAGATGTTCACCCTGGTGACCGCCCTCAAGCAAGGCATGCCGCCGACTCGCAAGATAGACTCCTCCTCTCCCGCAGTGATCGAGACCGGTGGCACACCGTGGCGCGTCACCGGCGGGAGCAAGGGCTATATCACGCTCAAGCAGGCCACCGTGGGCTCGGTCAATGCGGCGTTCGCGAGTCTGATCGCCGAAATGGGGGCCGAACCCGTGGTGGAAACCGCCCACGACATGGGCATCACCACCGACATCGAGCCCTACCTCTCGATAACGCTCGGAAGCCAGGAAGTGACCCCCCTGGAGATGACCGCGTCGTACGCGACCCTCGCCAACGAAGGGCGCTACATCCCGCCGGTCGCCATCGAGAAGGTGCTCGACTCAAGCGGCGAGACGATCTTCGAGGCCGACCACACAGGGACTCAGGCGATCAGCGCTTCCGTTGCGTACGCCACCACTCAGATACTCAAGGGCGTGATCAGCGGCGGTACCGCGACTCGCGCCAACATAGGGCGCCCGGCAGCAGGCAAGACGGGTACGACCCAGGACTACCGAGACGCCTGGTTCTGCGGCTACACACCGCAGCTTGCATGCTCCGTCTGGATGGGCTACACGCCCGAGAAGCCGATGCGCAATGTGCATGGGATCACCGTGTTCGGCGGGACGTTCCCCGCGATGATCTGGGCCGAGTTCATGAAGAACGCGTTGGCGGACACACCCAAGACAGACTTCAAATCCGCGCCGGCTCCCAAGTACACCTGGAAGACCGAGTGGGATGTTCCCGACATCGCCGTGCCGGACGTCAAGGACATGAAGCAGGCGGATGCCGAGAAGGCGATCACCGAGGCGAAACTGGAGGCGGCGTTCACGTCAGCCTACAGCCCCACCGTTGAGGCGGGCAGAGTCATCAGCCAGAGCCCTGCTGCCGGCACGAAGGTGAAACCGGCCGAGGTGGTGACGTGCGTGGTCTCGAAGGGCATCGACCCCAGCACCCCGCCGGAACCGGTGGAGCCGCCGGAGCCGGATCCGACAAGCACGGTGCCCCCCACAAGCACACCCACGCCGTAGCGCGATAACGCCCGACCCGGAAGCTCCGGGCCGGGCGTTTTTCATTGCGCGGCAACGGCCTAGCGGCGCACCCTGATCATGCCGGATACACAGTGGACCTCGACTCCCTGCCCCTCGATGGCATCCAGCACCAGGTTCATGCCAAGAGTATCCGACGAGATGTGCCCGGCGATCACCAGGTTGAGCCCTATCTCCTCGGCATGCTTGCGATGCTCCTCGGAGTAGTGCATGCCCACAAGGGTGTCCACGCCAGCTGCGGACAGCTTGTCGAGCGCGGCCGCCGGGCCCTCGGTACCGCCCGTCATGTCGACGAGCATCTTGCCGCAACGGCCCCCGCCCTTGCCCTGGATCAGGATGGGACCATACCCCTTCTTGGCGGCGTCGTTGTACTCGGGGATCGTACGCAGCATCTTGACGAGATCGTCGAGGGTGCGAGGGTCTGCCTCGGCGATCGCCTCTTGCACGAAACGGTTCACGCAGTTGTCCGCCGGCGTATGACACGACATCATCGACAGACCGAGCACACGCGCCGCATCGATGGCACGGTAGTGGTTGACCGGCATGATCTTGCGCCGGATCTCCTCGGCACGTGGGGCGATGAGCGCGTCGGCCAGTCCGATTCCCACACCTTGAGCCGCCCACAGATCGGCCTGCATATACATCACGCGGTGCAGATTGGCATAGCCGGGTCCCTCGGGATGGTGCGCCAGTACGAGGTCGACCGGTGTCCCCTTCTCGCGCATCCGGTCAGCCAGCAAGACCTCGCCGACCTCCATGTCGATCCCGACGACGAGTCCGCGCACGTCCATGTCTGGATCACCCACGCAGATACGGGTGTCATCGTAGGGGTTGGTGAGGCGCTCGAGGTCGAAGAACTCCTTCTCGTCCTCATCCATCCCGTCGTAGGACTTCTTGACGGTCGCCAGCTGACGTTCGATCTCCTCGGCGGAACGGCCGTCTCTTGAGATCCCCTTGTCGACCGCTGTCTTGTAGATGTCTCCAAGCTTCATGTATCCACTCCTTGTCCGATGCGTGCTACAGACGTCGTCCTGTTTTGGCCTTCGAAACGTGCTTGTTCCCGTTCTCATAGAATCGCAAAGGGAGGTCATGACCGGCAGACAGGCCGATGCGCCCGCTCCGCTCGATAAGCCCTACGGGCTTTGTCCCCGCATAGATCGCCAGCCTACCGCTACCCAGGCGCACCCCGTTGTCGTCAAGATCGACGCCCAGCGCCTGAGCGAGCTTGCCGGGGCCGTCCGTGAGCGACGTCTCCCTCCCGCGACGCCTCACCATGACCTCCTGACCCAGCAGTGGCTCGAGCGCACGAATGAGCACCGCACCCGCAACACCCTCGGCATCCGTCACGACATTCAGCATGTAGTGGCTTCCATAGGTGAAGTACACGTAGGTGCATCCCGCCGGCCCGTACATCACGCTGTTGCGTTCCGTGATGCCCTTGGTCGCCGCGTGTGAGCCGGGGTCGTCCGAGCCCAGATACGCCTCAGTCTCCACGATGCGTCCGGCCGTGATCGCCCCTTCGGCAGTGCTCACCAGCACCGCTCCTAGAAGCGCCCGGGCAACACCCTCGGCACCGCGCTCGAAAAACGATGGCGGGAGCAGGGACGCATCATCAAGGCTGAAGTACTCCATATCAGTGGATTCTATGCGAAACAGCCTCTCATGTATGCATCACAGCGATCGGGCCCTCTTCAGACGGAGCCTTAGCTCGTGCAGCGGCAGTGTATTGAGCACGTCACCGGGCTCGATCCATCCGCGCGTGGCCTGCCCGACACCGTAGGACATGTATTCAAGCTGCGAAGCATCATGAGAGTCGGTCCCGAGAGTGATGGCGACGCCCATGCGCTTCGCCATGCGCAGATGCACGTCGTTGAGATCGAGGCGATCGGGGTAGCTATTGAGCTCCAGTGCCGTACCCGTCTGGGCGGCCTTCTGCATCACCGCTTCGATATCCAGGTCGATCGGGTCACGACGGCACAGGATTCTGCCGGTGAGGTGCGCTATGACGTCGATGAACGGATTGTCCATGGCGCGCAGCACGCGGCGAGTCGCGACCTCCCGGCTCTGGCCCCAGCCCGAGTGCAGCGAGGCGAGAACGATGTCGAAGCGCGCCAGCACGTCGAGGTCGTAGTCCACCTGCCCGTCGTCATCGATATTGAGCTCCACTCCCTTGAGGACGTGCGGCCCGTCGCCGATGGAGTTCAGCTCGTCGATCTCTTCCCACTGCCGCTCAAGCGCATCCAGTCCAAGCCCGCCCACCATGTGAAGGTTCACGGCGTGGTCGGTGATCGCGATGTACTCGTAGCCGAGGGCTGCGGCCTTGGCCCGATTCTGCCGGGCTGTCGACTTCCCGTCCGTGGCGACCGTGTGCATGTGCAAGTCACCGCGGATGTCACGACCTTCGAGCAGCCGGGGAAAGTCACCTGCCAGCGCGGCCTCGATCTCACCGGCGTTCTCCCTGAGCTCCGGCACAGGCACGTCCATCCCCAGGGCTGCGTAGACGTCAGCTTCTGTGGCCGAAGCGATGGCTACGTCATCGGCGAGCCTGAACACGCCGTACTCGTTGACCTTCAAACCGGCACGTTTGGCCAGCTCGCGCAGGCGTGCGTTGTGCTCCGCCGAACCGGTGAAGTACTGCAGGGCCGCCCCGTATTGATCAGGCGACACCACCCGGACGTCTATCTGGAGTCCGTCGGCAGTGGCGATGCTGGTCTTGGTGCCACCGCTCACCAGCACGCTCTCGACCCGGGGAAGCGTCCTTGCCGCCCCCATGACCGATTCCGGGTCCCCGGAGGCGACCACCACGTCGATGTCACCCACGGTGTCGCGGTGTCGCCGGAGGCTACCGGCGTATGCGACGTCCGTGACGCCGGCGACATCACGCATCGCCGAGACGATCCTCTCGGCCAAGGGCAGTACGTCCGCCATCAGCTTCCGCTCACTGTGTCGCCGGTACGCCACGATGCCTTCGGCGAGATTGTCGATGGTCCTGGCACCGAAGCCTGCCAGCCCGGTGAGCCTGCCTTCCTCGATGGCGGCCTCCAGCGCATCGACGGAGGTGACGTCCAGCTGCTCGTAGAGGACCTTGACCTTCTTGGGCCCGAGGCCGGGGATGCGCGTAAGGTCGACCAGCGTCCCCGGCAGCCGGTCTGTGATGGCATCAAGCTCCGGAAAGCTCCCGGTCTCGACGAGCGTGAGGATGGATGCCGCCAGCTTGCTGCCAACCCCCGGAACCTCGATCAGGCGTCCGTCGCGAGCAAGAGTCATGACGTCCTCGGGGAACGCACGCAGCGCGTGGGCGGCCTTGTGGTAGCTGAGGAACCGGAACTTGTCCGCGCCGGATATCTCAAGCAAGTCACCCACGGTGTCGAGGATCTTGGCTACCGAGGGGTTGTCGTACTCGGGCATGCGGATACTCCCTGTGATCGCGAACGCTCCAACCATGATACCCGGGCACGCCGAAGAGTCAGAGACGCCTGCTCATGAATGCGAGAGTCGGGACGTCCTGAGTCCGGTCGAAGTCCTCGGGTGGCTCAGCTTCCCTGAAGCCAAGAGCGCGATACAGCCGCAGAGCCGCAACCATGGAATCGGGCAACGTGATGACCCTTGCCTCGATGTAGCCGATGACGCGCGCATGGTCCAGTGCAGCCCGCATCAGGGCGCGACCAAGCCCATGCCCCCGGGCATCGGGACGAACGAACAGGCGCTTGATCTCGCAGGTCTGCGGCATATGCTGGCGAACGCCCACGCATCCCAGGGCCTCGCCGGATTCATCACGCGCGAGCAACAGGACACCCGTAGGGCGCTCGTAGGGAGCGGGCAGCGAGGCGATCTCACCCGGAAGCGTGTACGAGCACATCTGCTCGCCGAGCAACCGCTGATATTCCTCGAACAGCCGCCGTGCATCATCCAGCGCGACGGGATCGACTCGTTCCACTACGGAGATGTAGTGCTGCATCACGCTCGCCCTACTCGGCGGACCGTTCGCTCAGCCAGATGACGTCTGCCTCAAGCGCCTCTGCGGCCTGCGCAAGCTGCTCGGTCACGCGCTCATGACCGGTGCCGCCCGCAGTCACGCGACGAGCTACGATCTTGTCCAGGTCGACGGCCTCCAGCGCATCGCTACCGAAGACAGACGACGCGTCTTCAAGGCCTTGCACCGAGAGCTCTTGCAGCGTCTTGCCCTCCCGCTCGCAAGCCAGGACCAGCCTGCCGACGACCTCGTGGGCCTCCCGGAAGGGCATCCCGTGCGCAGCGAGGTAGTCGGCGAGATCGGTTGCGGCCATGAACCCGCCGGCGGCGCCCTGACGCATGGCGTCCACATTGACGCTCATCGTAGCGATCATGCCATCGACGGCGCGCAGCGAATCCGCCAGTGTGTCGATAGCGTCGAACGCAGGCTCTTTGTCCTCCTGCATGTCCTTGTTGTACGCAAGCGGCAAGCTCTTGAGGGTCACGAGCAGCGCCGTCAGGTCACCGATGACTCGACCGGTCTTACCCCTGACGAGCTCTGCGAAGTCCGGGTTCTTCTTCTGCGGCATGATGCTCGAGCCTGTGGACCACGCGTCGTCCATGGTTATGAACCCGAACTCCTCGGTAGACCACAAGATGAGCTCCTCGCACAGGCGCGAGAGGTGCATCTGCGCGACCGCGCATGCATAGGTGACGTCCAGCAAGAAGTCGCGATCGCTCACGCTATCCATCGAGTTGGCCGAGACAGCCGAGAAGCCAAGATCGTCAGCGACGGCCTGGCGATCCAGTGGGAACGTGGTCCCCGCAAGCGCCGCACTGCCAAGCGGCAGGACATCTGCCGCCTCGAACGCGTGACGTATGCGCGTGACGTCCCTGGCGAGCATCCATGAGTACGCGAGGAGATGATGGCTCAGCAACACCGGCTGCGCCTTCTGGAGGTGCGTGTAGCCCGGCATGACGGCACCCATATGCTCGCGCGCACGCTCTATCAGAGTGGCGCGCAGGGCGTTGCCCGCCCCGATCAGACGCAGGGTCGCGTCCTTGGCGTAGAGCCTGGCATCAAGCGCTACCTGGTCGTTACGGGAGCGTGCGGTGTGCAGCTTGCCACCAACAGTGCCGACGATGCTCGTCAGCCTGCGCTCGACCGCCATATGGATGTCCTCATCGGCGGTGTCGAAGACGAACGAACCGCTCTCTATCTCCGCGCGCACCTGCAAGAGCCCCTCGACGATAGCCGTCGCCTCATCGACAGGGATGATGCCCTGGGCAGCGAGCATCCTGGCGTGCGCGATCGACCCGCGGATGTCTTGCTCGGCCATCCGCTTGTCTACCGGTAGCGATGCTCCGAACTCCTCGGCGAACGCGTCGCCGGAGCTCTCAAAGCGACCACCCCATGGCTTCTTGGCATTGCTCACGCCTACACTTCCCCTTCTTTGCCAACCTTGCGGCGCTGACGCGCCCAGACCTTGGTAGGCAGGCCGTGCAGGTCGATGAAGCCCTTCGCAGCCTTGTGGTCGAAGCTGTCGGAGGCGTCATAGGTCGCAAGGTTGTAGTCGTAGAGCGAGTAAGGCGAGCGGCGGCCTACGGTGACACAGCTGCCCTTGAAGAAGCGCAGGCGCACGTCACCGGTGACCAGCTGCTGCGTGGTCTCGATGAAGCCGTCCAGGGCCTCTTTGAGCGGCGAGAACCACATGCCGTTGTAGACGAGCTCCGCCCACTTCTGCTCGATGTGCAGCTTGTAGTGCAGCAAGTCGCGCTCCAGGCAGAGGTCCTCAAGCGCCTTGTGGGCGGTGATCAAGGTCAGCGCACCCGGCACCTCGTAGATCTCACGGCTCTTCACGCCGATGAGCCGGTTCTCGATCATGTCGATGCGGCCGAAGCCGTGCTTGCCCGCCAGCTCATTCATGTGGTTGATGATCTCGTGGAAGCTCATCTTGTCGCCATTGAGCGCCACCGGTATGCCCTGCTCGAAGCTCAACTCCACGTACTCGGCCTCGCTGCACTGCTCACCGCGGGCATCCCCCGTCAGCGTGTAGATGTCCGCGGGAGGCTCTACCCACGGGTCCTCGAGGATACCGCACTCGATCGCACGGCCCCACAGGTTGTCATCGATGGAGTACGGGCTCTTCTTGGTGGTGGGAACCGGGATGCCGCGCTCGAGCGCGTAGTCCATCTCCTGCTCGCGGGTCTTGAGGTCCCACTCGCGCACCGGCGCGAGCACCTGGATGTCGGGATCGAGCGCCGCAATGCCCACCTCGAAGCGGACCTGGTCGTTGCCCTTGCCGGTGCAACCATGCGCGATGTAGCTGGCGCCATGCTTGTGCGCTTCCTCGACAAGATGCTTCACGATGATAGGCCTGCTCATCGCCGAGACAAGCGGGTACTTGTTCTCGTAGAGGGCGTTGGCCATCAACGCTTTGGTGATGAACTCATCCACATACTCTTCACGCACGTCTTTGACGATGGACTCCACGGCGCCGATGCCCAGTGCCTTGGTGCGCACGACCTCAAGGTCCTGACGCTCCTGACCCACATCGACCGCAAGTGCGATGACGTCCACGTTCTTCTCATCCATCAGCCAGCGGATGGCGACCGATGTGTCCAGACCGCCGGAATACGCGAGTACGACCTTCTCTTTAGACACTTTGCTGCTTCCTCTCCGTTTGCGACGAGGCCTAGAACTGGCCCCGGAACTTATTGATGTTATCCATGACGAGATCCGCATCGCTCTCGCCACGCGCGATCACCAAGATCGTGTCATCGCCCGCGATCGAACCGAGGATCTCGTCGAGTTCAGCGGCGTCCATAGCGGCAGCCACACCCTGCCCCGCGCCTGCGGTCGTCTTGATGAGCACCAGCTGCCCGGACTTCACGACACTGGTGACCAGCTCCGCGATCATCCGCTGAAGGTGCAGATCCTCCGCGAGGACGTAGACGCCCTCGGCCAGTTTGCGCAGACCCATATCGGCGATATCCCTGGAGACAGTCGCCTGCGTGCATTCGTAGCCGTGCTGCTTGAGACGGTCCACGAGTTCACGCTGAGTCCGCACGCGGTCTCGTCGGACGATCTTGCGTATGGCTTCCTGCCGCTCGATTCTTTTCCTCATTGCCCCATCCAGTGATCGCGATCCGTCATCACAGTACCAACGAAAGCCACGCGCGCTGCGCATGAAGTCTGTTCTCGGCTTCATCGAACACCACGGAGTACGGAGCGTCGATGACTTCGTCAAGCACCTCTTCGCCGCGGTGGGCGGGGAGACAGTGCATGAATATCGCCCGGGAATCGGCGCGCTCCATGAGCGACGGATCCACCGTATAGCCCGCGAAGGCCTGCACGCGCTGCGCGTGCTCAGCCTCCTGCCCCATCGACGCCCATGTGTCCGAGACGACCACGTCACAAGACGCGACGGCCTCTCTGGGGTCGTTGTGGAGCGTGATGCTCGCCCCCGTGCCGTACGTGGCGGCTATCTGCTGCGCCCGGGCGACGACATCGGCACGCGGCTCGTAGCCGACAGGCGTGGCGACAGTCACATGCATCCCGGCAAGCGCACCGCCCAGCATCAGCGAGTGCGTCATGTTGTTGCCATCACCCACGTACGCCATCTTGATCCCGGCGAGCGAACCCTTGTGCTCCTTGATGGTGAGCAGGTCCGCCAACACCTGACAGGGATGGTAGTCGTCGGTGAGCGCGTTGACCACGGGCACCGAGGCATGCTCAGCAACCTCTTCGATGTGTGAGTGCGCAAACGTCCGCAAGACGATCACCTGGACGTAGCGCTCAAGCACCTTGACGGTGTCGTGCACGGTCTCACTTCGAGAGAAGGCATCCTGGGGACCCATGACGATCGGATGGACACCCAGATCGCGACAGGCCAGCTCGAAAGAGACGCGAGTCCGCAAGGAAGGCTTCATGAAGATCAGCGCTGCAGACTTGCCCGTAGCGACCGGAGCCTTGTTGGCGTTTCGATGTGCGAGCTTCTGGGCCTTTGCCCGGATGAGCACCGCCTGAAGGTCATCCGGCGTCAGGTCACCAAGGGTCAGCAGGTCACGTCCCACGAGGTTTTGCATCAGACCTCCCCTACGACTGCTTCAAGTGTCTCAAGAAGTGTATCAATTTCCGCCTCTTTGCATACCAAAGGAGGCAAGAAACGTATTATCGAATCTCCGATATTGTTGAGAACGAGACCGCGATCAAGTGCCCCGGCGGCCACGGCAGCCGCAACAGGACGCGAAAGCTCCACCGCTGCCATGAGACCGATGCCCCGGACAACAGCCACTTCTCCGGTCTTCTCGGCAAGACCCGCAAGACCGTCCCTGAGGTACTCGCCCATCGCAATGGCATTCTCGCCCAGACGTTCGCCATGCAGCGCACCGACGGTAGCGAGCGCGGCGGCACACACGACAGGTCCTCCGCCGAACGTGGACCCGTGATCTCCCGGCTTGAACGCAGCAGCGACCTCGTCGGTTGCGACCACGGCGCCTATGGGCAGACCATTTGCCATCGCCTTGGCGAGCGCCATAATGTCGGGGCGGATACCGAAGGACTGGTGCGCGAAGGCCGTCCCGGTGCGGAAGAACCCTGTCTGGACCTCGTCGAGCACCAACAACACACCGCGTTCGTCGCAAAGCCGGCGGACTGACGTGAGGTACTCGGGCGTGCATGGATAGACGCCACCCTCGCCCTGGACGACCTCGAGCATCACTGCACACACCGTGTCGTCTATCGCGTCCTCAAGTGCGGAAATGTCGTTGAGCGGGAC
>JBFHJN010000047.1:0-19263 GCA_041595875.1 Coriobacteriia bacterium | reverse complement strand
GGTACCTTCGGCAGCCTCACCTCCGATTATGGGGTGATAGATGTCGAAAAGCCCCTAGAGCACCCTAACCGTGTAGTGCGAGGTGATTGGTTTGTGGAACGATACCGGGGCTACGAATAGGGGTGATCTCATGGCGATACCTGACAAAACGAACCGTGTGCGTGCAGCACTGAGGCGCCAGGGACCAGCGAAGCGGCATCGCGTAGCTATCAACCTGACCGATGAGGAATACATCCTCCTGACAGGGCTTGCCGCAAAACTGCATCAACCGGTGAGCGAAATTGTGCGTACCATCGTCGTCGGGATGCTGATGAGAAACGAGAAACATTGGAAGACGTGGAAAGCTGCCGCAAGGGCAGAGTATGAAAGGGGTTAAGTAATGATGTTCTTTGACTTGAGGGTAGAGGGGAAGGTGCTCACTACCAAGGACATTTCCCAGGTTCTGCGGGACGTGGCCAAAGAGCTTGACGCTGGATACATTAGCGGGCCTATCCGTGACAACGAGGGAACAAGAATTGGACAGTACAGCATAGTAAGGGAAGCGTGATGAAAGCTAAGCCTTGCGCGTTCTGGATGGGGCAACCCGTCCATCAATGCAAGCGCATGCCTGCGGAACATGTGGACGTGCTCTACCTGTTCCACATAGGTGAACCAGTACCTGATTGGGCGCCAAAACATAACTATGTGAGGTATAATGATGCCGCTACTGCGAGGGTCCCACGATGCCTGAACCGGACGTAGACGCGGCCCTAGCCGAAGTTCTCGCCCTGGTGTACGCCACGGCGGATCCTGAGCGGCGCATTCATTGGTCATTGCGGACACCGGAGACCATTCTGCGCGCTATCGACGGTATCGGAACGGTGTTGCGCAAGAATCGATCCCAGGTGATCACGTTAGGCGTTGAGGCTTTGCTTCGCGAGCTACGCGAGTCGGGCACTCTGCGGGCTTTGGTTGAGGAACGTGAGCGACTGACCGAGAGCGACATCGGTGATCTGGTGACGTACATGGGGAAACGAGTAACGTCGGAAGGGTTGAAATGAAGCTGCGACTAGCCAGGTGCGAAGCGGTGGCATGGTTTCGCCTGGAAGAAAAGCAGCAGATCGAAGTATGCAAGACGTGCCCGAACATGTACGATGGGACATGTTTACGTGAGGCGCGTGAAGTGTCCGCCACTATGGATTCGCCTACCATCTGGGAGATGCCGGGCGTTATCGGTGGCCTGACGCGAAAGGAGAGACAGAAGCTTGATTGAGTGGGATGACCCGGAGACCTGGTTACAGCGCACACCGGTGCCCATGATGCAGGCGCGACCGTTCGTCGCGGCAGCTATCGGTAAACCAGTCGAGATCACCACCGACGCGGATATCTGGGAATACCGCATGGGCAAAGTCGGTAACGATGAGTACAAGAACGATCCTTGGTCTGACCAGGCACTCGCGGACTATTACAAAGAGAAAAGCGCGACGTGGAAGGTGGAATGATGGATAGTTTTGGCGGCAAGATCGCACGGCTATGGCAAGCGTTCCGCGCAGGATACGAGGCGGGACGTGCGTCCGACGCACCCTTTGACCTGGTGCAAAACCTAGCGCGGTGCCACGTGTGCGGGTTCTATTTCGACGGACTCAATGAGCACGTCGAATGTGCGCACTGTGAGCGCCGACTGATTCACAATGCGCGAACGTTCGGCATGACTGATCGGACCCTGACGCGGCTGACTGACCGGCTGACGAGACTCGACCATGGCTGATCCACTGATTACAACCAGGGCGGGACGCGCGAGGATGGTACATCATCTCGTGAGAGACCATCGTGCCCAAGCCGACTGGGCGACACTTGAGGATCTGGTTGGCGATCCGGTACTCGTATCACTATGGTGGTTGCATGGTCATGAAGCGGAGGATACAGACGTGCACCCATGCCCACTGAAGGCGAAGTCATGAGGCTGTTGAGTGTGAACGATGTTGCCGCCTATGACCTTGTACAAACGTTGTTAAAAACAGGGCGCACAGGGCGCATCCATCGCGTGCGAAAAGTGTGGGAACGCGACCCTTCAAACGATTACAGGTATGCTTCGCCGGTGTTGATGATTCGCACCGCATGCAACTACATCTTCTTTAGGCCAACGGTTCGACGCGTTGATGATTCCATTCCAACGTGCCCCACATGCAGGAAGGTAGAGAATGGCTGATGAGTTGAGAGAAGCGCTTGAGGAAATACTGAACAGGTTTCTGCTGGAAGCGCACGCTGCCCAGGAGGATGCATCGCTGGCGTGGACTGAAAAGGACTACCGCGAGCAGCTAGCCACCTACATGCAGCCGGTGTACGATCAAGCTATTGGCGCATTGCGGGGATTGTTGCAGCCTATGCCAAAGGGAGGTAAGTTCAATTGATGGACCAGCCATGCCACAAGTGCGGCAAGCGACCGATGCTGCATGCATTGATCGGAACGAAGCTGGCGTGTGCGTGGGAAGGGCGGCAGGTAGTCAAGGAAGGTGATTGGGGAAGGCAGACACCGATCGTAGTTGAGCAGGTGTATCTGATGATTGGCAAGAAGGTTCCATACAACGTGGCGAAGGCAGCGAAGGAGGCAAGAACATGAAGCCTGGTGACAAGGTACGTGTGACCGGATACAACGGCAAGTTCACTCTTCTCAAACCAATAGGCGAAGACGGTTGGCGTGTCGTTAGCGACCGGACGCGGATGAAGCACGCTTTCAGGATGGAAAGGATACGTCCAGCATGACGCGCTACCTTCTCCAAAGTGTGACCCGTATGCTGGCCGAGCAGGTACTAGCCGGCCGATCGCGCGCGCGTATGGCGCTCTGGCGCGCATATGTACATTGGTTGTACGATCCTGAAGTGGCGCGCGAGATCCTGAACGAGGACATGCCAGACATTACCACTTGACAGGTGTATGACACCATAGTATGATGACCGCAGACACTAGAGAAAGGGCAGGATACAACCGCATGAGTGATTTCAAGAACAACGCCGATCACTTTCACGGCGCGTTCAACCTGAAACATGATGACGGATATGGGGCACTCATCTGCCCCAAATCCAAGTGCCTGGCAGACCGGTCGGACGACAGAAACATGAAGCGATGGATCGAATCCACCCATTTCGGCAGTGCTCGACCCATGTCTGAGTTCTGGATGGACGGGATGCCGAATCAATGAGAATTCCTACGGAAACGTTGAATCAAAGAAAGCGTAGGTATTGCTGGACCGTCTACCTGGGACCCATCTGGGTCGATCACCCGATCATTTCCACCGACATCCGGGCCGAACGTGCCCACGACGCGATTCGCGAAGCAACCAATCGGTATTCCGGTACTGATTGGGACGTGAAGCGAGTCATGAGAAAGGAAGACACATGATTGATTCTGATACCACCCGCGACGTTTTGGAAATGCACGTGATCCGCGCCGTGAAGACCGAGGGCGCCGTGAAGACCGAGGACGGCACCTTTATCGACCCAGGTCGATATGTAGTGCTCGACTGGTACGGCAACCTGATCGTGTATCGACGTTCCACTGAGACCGAGCCGCGAACGGCCGTGCTCGCACCAGACCTGATGCACTTGATCTACACCGGTCCGGCATCGCTGCCGGTACTCATCATCGGCTGAAGGAAGGCGACTATGACACCCGAGCAACGAACCCAGCTTCCCCAGTACGCCCAACGGGAACTAGCGAGGCTGAAGCAAAACATCGCATACCTTCGGCGCAAGCTGAAGGAGGGAGAAGAGATGGACACCGACACGGTAGCCGAAATCACTTTCTCCATAGACCGAGGCTTGCCCCGTGGCACCACCGTCACTTTCGGCCCCGCTGACTGGCCCCGCTATGACCGCCTCCGGGCTTACTGGGACAGTGAGAAGGAGCACCTCTACATCCAGGGCGGAGACTCGCTCGTCATCCATCCCCAGGCAAGCAACGTGGTGCGCATCAAGCAAGAGCGTTGGCAATATGAGTGATTCCGTTTGGCGCATGAGCAAATGGTTCGCATGGGTCGTAGTGCTCCTGCACCCTCTGTTCCATGCATTCGAGGGCGGCGCCGCTGAGCAGCTTGTAACGGCTGCACTGACCAGATTGGAGTGTGAACGATGACCGGAGCATGGAAGATGACTTGTCCGGAGCATGGCGACCAGTACGCCTACGGATGGGAGGAAACGGGCGGACTCTTCTTTGAGGACGATGACAAATGGGCCAGGCGCGTAGGTGCCGATGAGGTCGATCACGAGGAAACGATCTGCGATCATGCCCTTGAATCTGACGAATGGGTGGAGGTAGAAGCTGAACGCTGCGCTCAGGTTGTCTGGGCGGCGCGTAATCCACACGATGGCATCGTTGAACACATGGTGATGTGTGGCCTGTGGACCGAGAAGGTGCTCAGTCATGAGCGAGCGAAAACGTTCGTGTTGCCCAACGGAGAGGAAGTCATGACTGCCGACTACTTCACATTCCTGTGTGAAGATGGACACGAAATGGAATACGAGTATGCCTAGGCCAAGGAAGATGCGCCGCGACTCGATAGCCAAGATTCCCTTCGTGACTTTCGATCTGAGTTTCAGTGTCATGGAGAGTAACGAAGGCATCACTGAGTTGTATCAGCTTGCCGAGAAGTTCACTGAGATTGGGTTCCAAGTACAGGCTGAGCAGGTGCAAGGGCTGATCAAAGAGTTCGAAAGGGAAAACCATGACAGTGATCTGTGAGACTTGCCACCGGTACAACGATGTCACCGCAGACCGCGACGGCAACCTGTTAGATGCCGAGTGGGTGCGTGTTGACGGTGGGTTGCAGTGTCCCTACTGTGACTCAGAGGACGTGTCGATAGAAGGAGGAAGTGTGATATGAGCGGACTCGCAGTAGTTCACTGAGGACGTGCGACCGTACATCTTCTCCGTAATCCAGCAGAGAGTAAAGGAGCAAGCATGAAAAGTGACCGAGAGATTCAGTTCCTGCGTCTGGTCGCTGAATTCCGCAACGCTTACAGGGCTCACCCGAGTCTACCGGATCCGGTGTGGAATCGACTGAACCGGAAGGTGAACGAGTACGCAATGGACTGGGGCCTGAACCGAGGCGACGTACTGAAGGAGGTGTCTAATGCACAGTGATAGTCGTGATTGAATACGTGTACGGCCGGCCCTGGGAGTTCTCGCGATATCCGCGCGGCAAGTCAATGCCTTTCGGTCGCATGCTCTACGGATACCGTATCTCGTGTCCCGATTGTCAGCATGAAAGGCGGATCAACGACACGAAGAGAGAGGCACGGCGCGCTGCTGCATCCCACTACCGCTACAACCATTCGAAGAAAGCGAGAAGCAATGACTGACCAACCGACCTATCACAAGATCAATAGCGTGTTCAAGCGCGATCCGACGACGAGCTACAAGACGTTCTTGTTCGATGAGTTTGCTGACCCGGCGTTTGAGTACCTGTACCGTTCGCCGTGGCAGGCAACAGAGAAGGTGGACGGTACGAACATGCGCATCCATCTGGATGACGGGTTGCTGACCCGGCGTTTCACCATTGGTGGTCGTACCCACAAGGCTGAGATCCCGAAACCTCTCTACGAACACTGCACCGAAATCGCCGATCGTGCCTCTCACGTGATCGACTCAGGGGCGGCACCTCTTTACGGCTTGACCCTCTACGGTGAGGGCTATGGAGCCGGCATCCAGAAGGGCGGCGGCTACCGCGATGATCAAGGATTCATTCTGTTTGATGTGATGGTGACCGAAACCGGTACGTTTCTGGAACGCGAGAATGTTGAAAGCATTGCTCGACTGCTTGATATTCCGGTAGTGCCAATTGTTGACAACCTGACGCTGGAAGAGGCTGTCAGCTTGTTGCGTTGGACCACCACAACAAGAACATCCTCTAGTTTGCGTAATGGCCAGGTCGAAGGCTGGGTGCTGCGGCCACTTGTGGAGCTTCGGAACCGGCTGGGGCACCGCGTCATCACGAAGCTGAAGCTGCGTGACTTCACATGAAAGATGATCTGTTCGGACGACGTGGCCCACGGTTCTGGTGGGAGTACAGGAAACTGGTATTGCACGAGTGGTGGCTGAGAGTGATCCTGCGCCGGCCACCGGTGGGCGACAATGAAGACTGAACGATGAAATTCCTTGGCTACTACAACGACGGCCTACCGCCACAGGGCTGGAGTGCAGATTCTGTGGAGAAACATACACCCTAACCGCTTGACGCGTTTGCGGCGTGTGCTAGCATCCCCCCCGTCACCCCACAGCCGCAGGCTCCCCCTATACGCGCGTTCGCGCGATATCCGCGTGAGAGAGGTGATGATTTGTGGTTGGCTGTTGCGGCTAGTCCGGCTTTTGTATAGCACGTTAACGGTTTACGCTTCGTGAAAACCTGTAAACCGTTAACCAATGATATACAAAAACGGTTACACCGTTGGGGCACAAGGGTTTCGACGTAACACAACGCGTATAACGTATTACACCCCTGCTATACAAAAACCGGGGGTCGGGCACCGTCCGGATGTATACGGTTGCCCTTCACGAGGCCTCCGCTATACTTGGTTCTATACGCGATTTCTCCTAATTCCTGGAAGGAACTTCTCTTGGCAGATCAAGATGGACAGATCAATGTCCGTACAACTTCGAAGGTTCGTGACGAACTTCACAAGCAGGCACGGTTCCGGAACGAATCAGTGTCGGGCCTGGTGCGAGGACTGGTCGAGGCTTTCCTGGCCGGTGACCTTGTGCCGGCAGAGGACTGCGAAAGTGGCGGCATCACCGATCCGACACTGGCGCGCTTGTTCTCGGATGATCGAACCTTCAACATCTTGGAATGGATCACAGACGAACCCGGAAAGGGCGAAACGTCGATTACGATCGGGGCAAAGGTACGAGGTGCCACCCTGCAAATGATGGAGGAAGTCCTGCGGGATCCGCGCTGTCCCTACAACAGCCGCTCAGATCTCTTGAGAGACGCCATCCTGACAACGCTCTACATCATCTTCAAGGGCCGATTCGGTGACGATGAGGCTGCGGAGTGGGCCGCCAGGGAGCGTGCACGAGCGAAAGCCATTCAAGTACAGGAGTCTCGTAATGCCATCGTGATGCACCTGCGCGAGATGCGGACCTACGTGGATGAAGCTACGGCGGCGACCCGACTTGAGCGGGCCCTTGACACCTTCGACCGACTGGCTAAGTTGATAGACAAAGACGTTACAGCAGCAGTGTCTCTTGAGGCTGAGGAACTAGCCCGACACTTTTGGGGACAATTGGATGACGAAGGGAGAGAGAAGATGCGGAACCGGTATCCTGGTGTGGTGAAGGAGATCACATGACGCCAACAGATGAACTCGACCGCCAATTGGCACGGGGCTGGACGCGCGAGTTGACACAGGACGGGGACGTTATCGCGGCCCGGGTGGTAGAACTCGACGGCTGCTTCTCGGAAGGCTCGACTCTAGAAGAGGCGCTGACAAACCTCGACAACGCTCTTAAGCTCTGGCTGGGTGCAGCCATCAAATCTGGTATCCCCATCCCAGAGCCAATGTCTTTCAACCAGTACGCATCGATGCGAGGCTCTCGAAGCCTGAGAGACGAATGATCCCCACTCCCCAACAGATCGACTCGGACATCCCGGCACGCTTCAAAGAGTTCCGGACCTGGCAATGGCAAGGAATTCAGGACGTGGTTGCCAGCATCAAGCGTGGCACCAAAGTCACGTTCCTAGATGCACCTACTGGTTCTGGTAAGACCTTGGCCGGAGTGGCTACGCGAAGCCTGGCGTTCCCGGCTGACTCTGTGCCGTACCTGTGTACCACCAAGAGCTTGCAAGATCAGATCCTACGCGAGTTCCCATTCGCCAAGGTGCTGAAAGGACGAGCTAATTATCCGACCCGCCACCGGGGCGACATGTGGCCGGCCGTCTCATGTGACGACTGCGAACCGAAGAACACCAAACTGGATGACTTGACGCCAGACTTGATCGAAGACATGACGATGAACGGTCCGGAGATTCTGTCAATCAATAATGCAGGAGAGCGGTACATGCGAAACTGCGGGCTGTGTGGCCCTGTTGCGCTCTGCCCCTACATCATCGCGCGAGATGAAGCGGTCAATGCTCCGCTGTGTGTCACGAACATGGCGTACTTCCTGCTCGAAGCCAACGGACCGGGCAAACTCAGTGACCGACGACTCATCATCGTTGACGAAGCCGACGACTTCGAAACCACCATTCTGTCCACATTCACGGTGGAGATCCCGCAATGGATCATGGATTGGCCCGGCTATCCGATTGCTGAAACTCAGCAGGGCCCTGACGTGGACGCATGGATCGAAGCCATGCGTACCTTTGTGAACGGGATCAGCCGTATTGTGAACACCGAGGCTTACAAGGATCAGCATGGCGCCAAGAAGACGCGAGGTCGTCGTAAAACCTTGGACCGGTTGACTACCAACCTGGCGATAGCAAACAGTGAAGATTGGGTGTATGAGGGCCCGTCTCGCCGGTCGCGCAAGACGTACCGGTACACGACTTTGCGACCTGTAGTGATTGGTGATTGGGTTCACCCCTATGTCTGGAATCACAGCACACAGTGGTTGCTCATGTCAGCTAGCTTTGTGTCTATGGATCTGGAAGCCCTGAACTTGGGGCTGAAGCCAAGTGACATCGAGAAGGTTCGGATCGATTTCTCCTTTGATGTGAAACGGCGACCCATCCGGTACTGGCCGGCAGACTACCCATACACGAATGCCGAGCAACGTTCCGGACGACCGGTACTCAACAGCATGGCCAGCAAAATCGAAAAGATATGCAACTGGTATCCGGACGAAAGAATCCTAGTACATACCTTCTCGCATGAACGCACCAAAGATTTGTATAAGCTCATAAACCTTGGGGATCGACCCGTATTCTTTTTCCTCAATGCACACGATCGAGATGCAGCTATTCGGAATTATCTTGACACGCCAGGTAGTGTTCTTTTGGCGGCAGGGCTGACCCGTGGCTACGACTTCAAAGGCGATGACTGTCGAGTGTGCATCATCGCAAAGACACCCTTTGCCGACATCAGTGATCGCGTCGTGTCGGAACGCCTGCGGCGAGGCCCGATAGGACAAGCCTGGTTCAATCTGATGACGGTGCGTAACATGGTGCAAATGGTGGGGCGAGGCATGCGCGCCGAAGATGACTGGTTGGTGACGTATCTGCTAGATCGATCCTTTGAGAGTTTCTTGCGGGGGGCCAAGAGATCCTATGTCCCGCCCGAGTTCAAAGCAGCGTTCGTTGACGGAGTACCGACGAAGGGAGAAAAAGTTGACAAAACTGTTACTGGGTAAGGTTCCGTTCACTATCGCCATTTGGAAAAACGGCACCGAAGTATGGGGAGAATCCTATATAGCTAACGAATACTTAGATCAAGGCCTATATGTTGGGCTAGATTTCGCCCCTATATCGTTACCCAAGGACATGCTTTCACCGACTACTGAAGTAAGAGTTTCCTGGAAGCAATACTGCATCAAAACGCAAGTGGAATTGGATCCGTCTGCTGACAGCTTGATGATAGAACCGTCAGAGAAGCGAAGTCGCAACTACTGGGAGCAGTGTTGACACCAACAACAATGTGCCTACACTTGACATCGCCGGTGCGCAAGAACTGACAACCACAGCCCAACCACCACTGGGCGTCACACGCCGGCAGGGGCGAAGCGAAGGGTGGAACCTGACCCGAGCCCCATTGGGAAGTGCTGCCGCAGGTAACTACGAACTACTGCCGGTAGCGGGGAGGATCTAAGTGGGTCCTCCCTGGTACTTGACAGCAGAACGGTGGGAGTGGTAGAGTGGCGTCGAAGCGCCGGGGCGGTGAAAGCCAGATGCATGTTTGAAACCCGGCTTAAGAAATTAGGGACCCCCCCTGGGCCTTCCGGCTCCGGCCTTCCAGCCCAGGGGGGAAGCCCTAAAGAAAGGAAGTAGCCATGTTTCCCTTTGAACCACCCACGGAAATACCCGTACGACCCGTTGATGCCTTGTTCCCAGAACGTCGCCAGCGAATGGCGGAAGGCATCTGTGTGGACTGCGGAAAGACCATCACCGGATTCCGCGACGCCTTGTCCAGGAAAGAGTGGACATTGACCGGATGGTGCCAGACATGCCAGGACAGTTTTTTCGTCACCGAAAACAATCCCGATGACGATTGGGATGACGATTGGGATGACCGGGACGACGAGCCGGATCTTGACATGGGGCTCCCGCCCGAGTTCAGTTGACGAAGTTTCCCGCTCTGGCTAGAGTTGGGATGTAAGGTGGGGCTGTGGGTCCCGCGAAGCAACAACGGAAGGAACACACTTTGACCGATCAGGAAACGTTCGATCTCTCAGCGTTCTTCGATGACAACGCTCCCGACTGGCCCTTTGTCGGTTCTCGTACGGTGGTGCTCGATGGTGTGGTGGCCGCCGCCCACGATCGGTTCGGCAACATCTACGACGACGCCGGCAAGCGGGTCGATTACCGTGAGGCCAAGAACTACGACAAGGACAACCTGCCTGTCGGCTACGAGTACCATCCCAATGTGGATCTGGTGCTCCGCATGGCTGTCGATGATCAGGGACTGCCGGAGCCGGAGTACCCACCGCGCATTCCCCTGGGAGACACGCGGACGGTGCGCATTGCTGACGACGGGACCTTCCAGTTCCTCAACAGCAAGGGTGAGGTGAAGAACCCGCAGTCCACTTCGTGGTTCGCCACGTTTGTCAATGCGCTTGGCGCTCTCGGATTCGGCAAGCTCATCGCTACCCAATTCGTCAATGCCAGCACCAAAGCGTGGAACCCTGCGGCACTCAACGGTCTCGCACTCATCTTCGACGGCGTACGTGTCCTCCGGGAGGGCGCAAAGGCCGGTGATGAGAAGGTGCGCGCATGGCCTGTGGCTGTAGCGACAGCCGACACAGCGGTTGCTACCGCTGCACCGGCCGCTGCAAGCCCGGCTGCTGATGAGGCCCTGGTTGCGCTCGCCAACAGCGATGTCACAGACGATGAGTTCCGGGCACAAGCCCTGACCGCCGTGAAAGATCCCAACGTTGCACTCAGCATCGCCCAGGATCCTGCGGCGTTCCGCAAGACGCTCGTCACCGCTTAGCGGCGACAGCCCGACTGGTACAGAGGGGGCCCTTCGGGGCCCTCTTTGTTATGGGGTGGTGAAAGAGGTGAAAGGCTGAGCGAAGCTTCGTTCGGTAGCCGAGACGAAAGATGAAGGGATGAAATCCGGTGGCAACCACTGCGTAACAAGAATCTCGTGAACCAAAGAGCGTTGAGTTACGGTGGGCTTTTTGGTTCGCAACCCTGAGATATAGATGGGATTCGGAATGATCTGATCCGGATGAACATCTAGAAATGCTTCGAAATTATCGCCTTCATTCATACTTACGCCGTTAAACGAAAGAAGTGCTTTAGTCGGAGTTGTAAGGCTTGCCGGTGAGACATTGTTCACAAATACGGCTGAAGTCGATCGGGTGTATGTATTGAATTCCGACCTAGTACCAATAAGAAGGTTGTTGAATATCACCGATTCAACTACCCCACGGTTCCCCAGTGTCATGTCACTTGTAGGGTTACCCAAAACAATGGCCGGACCATGTATGACAATAGTGAAGTTATCAAATCGCCCAGCCGCGTTGCTCGCTAGATACATTCCTACACCGAATGAGCTTGATAACGTGCCAACCCAAGGCTGAATCGTTACATCCCTGGAAGAGTTCTTGATATTGAGTCCGCCGTAACGAATAGCATCTGCATTCTCTACTATTAGGCGAAGGTTACGCATTATGCCGTAACCACCTACGCTCAGCCCGACGAGGGGACGCGCGGGACCATTGAAGATTCGAATGTCGAAACCTTCAAGCCACACGCTTGAATTGATGACTGAATTAATGAGTGACGCCCCGGCAGCATCAACATTGACTGACGTTCCCGAAGGACCAGGAAGATAATCGACTTGAAAAAAGTTCTGCTGTCCCGAAGCGGCACCATTGCCATGACCTATCCATGTCCTTGCCCTACCAAAGGCGTTCAGGTTCAACTGAGACGCCATTGCGACCCCACCATTGGCTGTTCCCATATTGAACCCACCCGGCGAAACCAAAACGACTTCCGGAGCCGTCGAAAACGATGTTCCCGAATCGTTCAGGGCTTGCCACGTCACCTCATCATTGACTCCAGTACAGATGAATCCCATACCGTTATCTAGTCCCGATTCGGCAGCAGCAAGCCACGACTCTGGTGCGTCGGCAGCGGCAAGAATGATGAAAGGTGATGCTCCACCCTCTGCCACAATGTTCTGAATGATCTGCGGAACAATGTCTTTATGAGGGTGCTGAGCTTCGAGCGCAGCCACACGACGTGTGAGCGCAGCGATGAGGGCACGCAAACCATCGATGTCCAGAGTGCGGAGATAGTCCACGATACGGGTAACACGCACGTCCCCGGCTCGGTCAGCATCACTGATCGCGCCAATCAGTGAAGCGATGTCGTATACACGAGAGTTGCGATTACCCATCAGCACACTATAGTAGTCAGAATGGAGACCGACGAGTTTCGATCCGCTTCCAGAAAGACCATCCTTGGTTTGCATCGGATGGTTCAAGCGCAGCGAGCCTACATCAACAAGATCCTAGGTCAACTACGCATGATGAAGGTATATGTACGCGGAGAAGCGCTCCTAGAAGCGCAGTTTCTCACCAAATGGAACGTTGACGTGGTAGCTGCCGGCCGCGCGCTCACTCTGGAATACCTTGGGTACATCACTGAATATCTGCACGCGGGTGGTATGACCGAAGAAGAGGCGGCGCGCATCGCCCAGGAAATCACTGACCTGGCGCCCAACATGTCACAATACTCGCCACGCGCATGGCACTATTCGACGTTCCATCTTTCCATGGTGCTAGCCGAAGTCCTGCGAGACGTATCTTTCTCAAAGGAAGACACCCGAGCAAGGCTAGATCAAGCGTTTGAACGGGCCGACTTGAAAGTCTTCACCATTGACGACATGGCCGGCATGTTGGGTGTGGACCCGGACTAATCGACCGCTACTTGTTTCATCACGTCATCAAGCGCGACAAGAATCAATGCATCGCAATTGGTGCTATTGCACCCCACACTAAACCAAACGGTAGAGTTGCCCCTCTTACCACCGTTCTTGTCACGAGTGAGAAATTCATCAACGATTACACCCCACGGATGTTCCCAATAACCCTCCATAACATCACCGATGGCGTAACAATCCTTCTTGTGGTGGCGCTCCACCCTTGACCTGATCATCGACGGAGTTTCTTGGCGAACAAGCTTCGCACTTGGAACTCCAGGTTACGTAGCTGACTTTCACACTTGGCGTGGATGATCCCGGGTGTCAAATAGTTCGTGCAATAATTGCACCGCACAATGACTGGCGGCTCTATCGGAGGGCGGTCAGATGACGTACTTTTTGACTCTGACATGCTACCGCTCGATGCGGTTGAATCGGTTACGAGACCGCCCACCGACACAACCTCCCTTCCGTCGTTACCCGGAGAGGCCCCCCGAAGGGGGCCGATTCTCTGGGTTTTTCAGTGTAGGGGTGAACCCTATCACAAGGTTGTGGCGATTGTCAACAACCGTGAACGAGGCCGCCACGACCCTGATAGGTGATGTTGCCGACGTTCCAGTGGTACACGTTGTAGATGTCCTGCGCATAGCACGGCAGAAGCCAATAGTGTGCATACAAGGTGGACATGTGAGTCGTACCGCCGCAGGTGTACAACTGGGTGCTGTGCGACCAAGTTGGAGGATTACAGGCGTGAGCCTCAGCCGGAGCTTCGTTACCCGCTACTGCTGTCACGCCAAGCAAGCTCAACGCCAACACCACACTGGCGATAGCCTTACGAATCATGGACTTTCCCTTCCGGGGAGGGTACTTCCCCCCCCTGCTCACAGGATAGATGGATTGACTATGGTCCGCAAGGGTGCTAACTTGCTCCGTGCAACAACACACCGGCAGGGGAGGGCACCGCTCTCCCTCCGGTAACAACGCTCCAGAGGTCGCGCGGACATCTAGGTGATCGCGACGGCCCGTGCCAATTCCTTGTTGAAGACGCCGGCCGGGATCAAGTCCAAGGTTACCCGCTCTTCGCCGTTGCTTTCCAGGCTCAACCCAACACTGCGAATACGCATCAGCCGTTCTTCACCAGTACAGCCGACACATAGATTCGTGTTGAAAGGGTTACCGTTCTGATGTTGGAAACACGGTAGGTCCTCAAAATACACAGGGATGGTGGATCCTGCGATTAGGTCACCAAACTCGAACGGTACCCGTTTCATGTTGAGTGTCACGTCAAGGGTCCATGCCGGTGGGCGCGCATACTGGAAGTACGAGTACGCTGCCGTGGCCGCCACCTTTGGCTCTAGGATCGAAGTGTCGTAGACGCGCCGCTGCACGATACCAATGTCGGGGTCAGCTTTCCGAACAGCCGGGTACACTCCCACAGCCCGGTCGAAGTTATTGAGTTCAAAATCCTCGCCACCACGCATGAAGACCTGACTGGCCTCGTCACCGCCCGGCCGCCGCAACGTGAACAAGTTGGCATGGCCGGGTAGACGCAACGTCGGGAGAGTCGTGAACGGCACCTCTTCGCCACCAACGAGCAGTTCTCGGCCGTGCATCGTAAAATCGAGGAACGGCGCCAGGTCGATGATTTCTTCTAAGGCTGACGTAACGTCAGTGATGCGGAGCCGGCCCGACACATTCACTTTGCCAAACTGTTTTGGTGTCAACCCTACGTTATCCCCCGACATAGCGTTAGAGATGATGCGCGCGAACTGTGCACCCACATTGCCAGCCGCAATGCTTCCCCGCAGTACACGCACACGCAACCACTCCAATAGGTCCGCTGCTTCGATCGTACCTGGCGCAGCGTTACCCGGTTCATACTCATACAAGGCGTCCTGAATGGGGCCCGCCCATTGGATCTCGCCGTCAAGGCGCAATTGGAGTTCATTGCCCCAAGGCCGGATGTCACACAGAAAGCTGGGTGAACAAGATTCCCCAAGGGAAACGGAGATCTTTGACACGTTATCGATGATGCGCATGGGTGACGCATTTACTGAAACCACGTCGGACAGTTGGTATTGTGCATTACCAAACCTGTCTGCAATCCAGACCGTCCATTCGCCGCAATTCCAGTCCCCATGGTCAAAGTTCCGGTTCGGTGGGGGAACAACCACAGGTACATTCGCATACGCTGCCCAGGGTTGCGCTTCATCCGTTTCGTTGGCGCGCCCAAACGGTGCATCAAACTCTGTTTGAGTGGTAAAAGCAGTGAATGCTTGCGCCACATTGATCTCATTGGCAAGTGCAAACGGGGTAAGTCCGATTGGTATGACATCAGCTTCGAATGGCCGGCCCTGGGAGGTTGATGTGGCGAACCCGAAGGTGGCGTCCACTCCCCCGGCTGTGAGTTCTGTTTCGAAGTCTTGAGCCGTGTCGGTTCCTGTAGCGAAATCAAACTCATCGGTAACGTCCGCCGCTGCTACGAAGGCCTGCGCTTCATCCGTTGATGTAGTGAAACCGTATTCATCGAGAAGGGGCAGGGTCGCCGTAAAGGGCTGAGCTGTATTGACCCCCGTTGCAAAACCAAAGGTAGCCGTTACAGGTCCTTGGAAGGTTGGGTCCGTGCCCACCCATGACCATTTTGCTGCACCGAGAATATTGTCATCAAAGGTGTCAGCCCCGAAGTTGGGGTTAGCTTGATCACCACAGAAATGAGCGCGGTTCGTTCCGTCTGCACGAATCAGTATTTCGTATAGGTCAAAAGCGTTCCAGCCGTCGCCAGTGTCGCGACGGAACACACGAATTGGGGTGCTGCCGTACGAGACGTAACTTGAAATGTTGAGGAAAGATGCGGTTGTGGCGAACGAAGTCCAGTTGGTATCGTCGTTGAGTTCTAAGTCAAACGTCGCTGGGTCACGCTTGTAGACAGTGACATTGGTTCCTGACCACAACACCCGATATTGGTGACGAGACCCATACACCCAGTAACCGTTAGTGGTGGGGCCAAAATCGTTGGCACCGTTGTTATGCTGAAAGCGGCTACGGGTACCGTTAGCTGCACCTGTACTCCAAATGACTTCGTTTCCTGTGCCGGCAGCAAACAGGCCGATACCCATGATGATACGAGAAGTAGTAGATGAACCACCAATGTTGAGGTCAATGCGCATGTCCAAGGATGTTGACGGCGGAAATCCCGCCATGTCATGTTCAGCATTACCTGGCTGAGCCGCGCGAGTACCTGTAGGGAAGGCGAGATAACTTGCGCACTTGGCCATGACGGTCCTTGATTAGCTCATGTACATCCTACACGCGAACAGACCCCCCGAAGGGGGCCTGCGCTTTCACTGGCCACACTCGGCTGGAATGGCCGGGCCAGGAGGATTAGGTTGCGCGCCAGGCAATACTTGCCGTGGTTGGCCGCACTGTCAACTGATCACCATTCGTGGTTTGCGAGAGGTCTGCATGCATGATGGGAATCAGGTTCGCATCGGTGCCACCGGTCGTGTCGTTGTCGAAAGCGAGAACGATCTTCACGAGAGCGTTGTTCAATGCGCCACCGGCATTGGCGATCACCCAGTCAGGAAGCAGGCCGTCAACCCGGTCGTTGGTGTTGTCCACCGGGGGGTTGGAGAGGTCGGCATCAGTCCAGACCTTGCGAGCGTAGTTTGTGAAGTCACACTCGGTGTTTGACCCGCCAAAGATGGCGGCCACGGTGGCATAGTCGCGAAGGGTGGCGTCCGCCTCCGTAACCTTCAGCAGAATGCCGATGATCGCGCTGTTAGCGGGATCATTCGCAACGACTCGCCGCCAGAACTCGTGCGGTCGGCCCTTGCTAACGTTGAAAAACTCGTTGGCCATCTGTTGCTAAACCCTTCGTCGCGGGTACGCCTGTATTCGTACGCCGATCTGTCCAAGACCGTTGTCATTGGATTGTACACAAACGCGCCATGTTTCTCCGTATTGCGCCACACCGAACAATCCTTTAGCGCGCGGTATCAACGCTACATTCCGCGCAGGTCGTACTGCTTTCCCAGTGATGCTAGCTGTAGAGATACCAAGACACCGCGGGTCATACACGATAGATTCGCCAGGGCCGGCGATGATACGTGCACCCCAGTCGGCATTGTGAGCGTTCAGGGATGAAGCGCCGGGAGGCTGATGCTTGCTTGGGTGCGAGTAGATGCGCAGATTCGAGGTAGTGCCGGTATTCAAGCTGCGATCCACATACACTTCGAACACGGCTCCGTCCACGCATTTCGGTGTGTATTCGGCGCATGCTTTCAGGGCACCGGGGATGATCAATCCCTCAAATAGCAATTCCGGTTGATCATAGATCCAGTTACGTTCTGCCGTGAGGGTGAAACTAACTTGATACACGTAGCCCTGAAGGATCTCCGGCTGATACAACTCAGCTTCGATTCCTTCAGTGAGTGCCACACATGGGATGGTGCGATAGTTCTGTGCGGAGAAATCCCCAGGAGAAGTGCCTTCAGCGGGGCAGCAGGCTTGCCACACAAACCCTGCTCCACCACAGTCCCGCTCCAAGGTAGCTTGGAGCCACGCCAACCCGTACTCTGCACCTTCGCAGCTTGCACCAAACACGAGTGCTTCAACTTCAATCTCTCGACCTTGCTCATAACGCCGGCCGATAGCGGACCCTGACAGAGTGTCAATGGATGGGCGCGACGTGAACGAGTTAGTGAGGCCGTCGATCATCGTCGGAAACACGCCTAGAAACTCTGCCGACTCTGGTACAAGCGCGTCGTACCACGGCGGCTCGTCGGTGACCGGATCAACATAGGCTTCGTCACAACAGCCACAGCAGAAATCACCGGAACTGTCGCGGTTTACGTTGAGGTTGAACCCGTTGCGAGGCAGCCCCGTGTCGATGTATTTCAAGGTTCGGCAAACGTTCCAGATCTCTACCCCACCGTAGCAAGCGAACCCGTCGCGCAGGTTGCAGTTAGCCATTACAGGTTCGCCCCTTTAACAAAGGCACGTTCGACTTCACGCGCCAGTTTCTTGGCGTTGATACGTGGGGCACCTGTTCCATCCAAATGGTAGTGATGCTCGTGGTTCGTCGCATTGTGATTCGTCGTCGTCATGTTGCGATTATAGGTATGGCCCGGAACCTGCGATGAGAAGTAATCATGTGGGCGCCGGTTCAGACGGTCCAAGCTTACACCAATACGCGACAGGTAATCGACGGTGGATTTGCGCAGCATGAACTCGCCGCCGAGGGCGTTAATGGGGATATCGCCCATGCCTGGCACCAGACCACCGCTATGCAAAGTGGGGAGTCGCCCACCGCCAGTACCGGTGACGCTTACCTGTGGCGAGAAGGTGAGGTTGTTGACTCGTCGCTCAATAGCGTTGATCAGTTGCTCGATATCGGACAGAATCTCAGTGCGGACACGCGGGAACGCAGCATCCCAGCCCAACTGGAGACCTTGCCCCAAGAAGATACCGATGTTGCGCATGACGGTGGACGGCGACGAGATGCCAAACACGTCCTGAATAGCCTTGGGAAGACCCTTCAGTGGTTCCAGGAATGCCTCGGCTGTTCCTTCACCGCCAGATTCAGCACCCTCAACAAGTTCCGGATCATTGAGCGCATCAGTGATATCGGTGATAAGATTCTGAACATCATCCTGCGCTAGTTGCACACCGATCTCAACTTCAACATCTTCCGCCAAGGTCTGGAGCGCAGCTTCCTGTTCCCGTACCGCTTCGGCATTCGCAGTAATCGCAGCGAGCACAGCATCCGAAGTGAGCGCCATCTGCGCAAGAGCAATGTCACCGTTGTTGGCGAGATCCAGCAACACATTACCCTGATTACGGAGTTGCGTAGCTGCCGCTTCAATGTCTGCGAAACGTGCCCTAACAACTGCGGCGTCTTCTTCGGGCAAGAAACGTGCAATGGACCCACCAGCGGCACCAGCTTCAAGAACGTCGGCTTCTTGGAACAGTGCTTGAGCCCGTTCAAACACGCCGGTGAGAACGTTTGCGAACTCTTGAGCGCGTTGCTCCAAGATAGCTTGGTCAGCTACAATGGCGCCGGCCAGCACCCGATCGGCAACACTCAGATCACCATCCTTGAAGATGGCGTCGATTCTGCCCAGTGCTTCCTTGGCAGCATCCTCCGGAATCTCAGTAAGGACTTCAGCGAGGCGAGTCTTAGCCGTGCCGATCCCAACAATGGCAT
>JBFHJN010000046.1:0-20639 GCA_041595875.1 Coriobacteriia bacterium | reverse complement strand
GTCCCCGCTCCGGTGCTTGCCGGGTTGCTGATAGACAAGGTGGGCGTCTGGTCGCCGGGGTTGCTGGCCGGACTCCTGACGCTGGCCATGGTCCCGTTCGCCTACACCGCGCTCTGTGTGCGATCCAACACGAGCGGCTGCGCGGAAGCCGCCCCGGTGGCGCCGACCGTCGCCGCGACCAAGGAGGAAGCCGATGCCTGACGACAGTGCAGTTGTGGCAAGCGCGATGGAAGACGACGCCCGCACGATCCCCGAGCTTCTGGCGGCGTACCGCGGTGGGCCCGACCTGCTGGCGGGCGTGATCGCGGGGATGTCTGCCGGGCAGCTTGTGGCGCGCCCGGTCGAAGGCAGGATGAGCTCGCTGGAGGTCGTGGCGCACATCTGCGACTGCGAGCAGTTCCTCGCAGACCGCATGAAGCGCATCATCGCGCTTGAGACCCCGCTGCTTGTGGGTGTGAACGGCTCCATGTACCCCGACGCGCTTGGCTATCAGCAGCGCGATCCGCAGCTCGACATCGCGATGGCGCGCGCCACGCGCGAGCAGATGGCAGCGGACCTGGAGCGTCTCGGCGCCGACGCATGGACGCGCGTGGGCGTGCACACGGAGGTCGGGATGATAACGCTACGCCAGCAGCTGCTGCACACGATCCGTCACCTCGAGTGGCACGTGGAGACGATCGCCGAGAAGCGCCGCGCGCTTGGGCTCTAGCGCCCGCTACCGATCGGAAGACGCAGGAGCTTGCGGACGCGACCGGCGGCGGTGAGCCTGGGCTCGCACGGACGCGCGTCGATCGAGCGGCCCTGACCCTCGATGCACAGGTTCGAACCCGGCTGCCTTCGGCGGACCGGATACTCCTTGCAGTACTTGCACCAGATGACGGCCATCTTCCTACCGACCTTCCCGCAAGAGGCGTTCGAGCGAGTCGCTGAAGTGCTCCCGGTCCTCGTCCTCGAACGGTGCGGGGCCACCCGTACGTCCGCCCGAGCGCCGGTGGCGTTGCTCGGCGTGGCGGACCTCCATCTCGATGTCGATGGTCGCCTTGCTGAACACGCGCCCACGCACGCTGATGGCACGGGCGTCTCGGCCAAGCACCATCGCGGCAAGACCGATGTCCTGGGTCACGACGACGTCGTCGGTCTTCAGCATCTCGATGATGGCGAAGTCCGCCGAGTCACGCCCGATGCCCACCGTGACCGCTTCCACACCGTTGCGACGGGTGTGGCGGTCGAAGTTCTGCGTTCCGTTCCCCACAAGCACGACAGCCAGCCCGTGCGCACGGGCGACGGTGATCGCTTCGCGGGTCACGGGACATGCATCTGCATCGATGAAGAGGGTTCTCATAGGAAGACACCTTACCTGAGGATGGTGCGCACGTCTTGCCGCCTAGAGCGGTTGCTGCCACCGCTTTACCCACCACGCCACCGACCGGTTCATCTCACGCATGAAATCCGAGGCGAACTTGCGGCGGTAGACGTCTTGCGGCAGGTTCTCGATGCCGGGCTTGAAGCCGTGAGGAGCGTGCATCGCGGCGAGGTCGGCGGAGACCTCGGCCAGCTCCGCCTCGGTCAGTCGATGGTAGCTGTCTTTGTGCACCATGTACTTGGTGTAGTGAGGTGTGGCAGGACGTACCTTCGCGGGCCTGCCGAACACGACCATCGCGACCGGGAACACGTGCGGCGGCAAATCCAGCAGCCGGGCCACGGCCTCGCCGTTTTCCATGATGTCTCCGATGTAGCACGAGCCTATGCCCAAAGACTCCGCAGCGATGACCGCGTTCTGCGCAGCGATGAGCGCATCGGAACACGCCAGCATGAGGTCGCCGAGACCCAGAGACTTCGGATGCTTCACACCCTCCAATGAGCCGACGTCCGATGCAGCGAACAGGTCCGTCCACTTCTGGAAGTCGGCAACGAACAGCGTCACCAGTGGCGCCTTGGCGATGAAAGGCTGGTCGTCACAGAGCACGGCGAGCTCGTCTTTGAGCTCCTGCCGCTCGATCTCGATGATGGTGTAGAGCATCATGTTGCCACCGGTGGGGGCGCGCATGGCCGTGTGCAAGATCGCCTTGCGCTCTTCGGCGGTCACAGGCGTAGGCGCGAACGTGCGGGTGGAGAAGCGAGCGTTCATCAGTTTGATGGTGGGGTTCACGTGGGCTCCTGTCCTAAGAAGTCATGCCGAGCGGACCACGACGTCCACGATACCACCGGAGCCGGCCGACCTGCGCTAGGCGGCGTGCCCACGCACCCAGGCGGGCACCCGCGCCGGATGACGGAGGCGCGCACTCAGACCGGCCGCGTCCGCGGCGGACTGAAGCGCCACTGCACACGCGCCTGCCACGACTGCAGCGACCGCAGCGAGCACATACATGGTGAGCGGGTCCACGCTGCGTCCAAGCAAGATGATCATCGAGAAGAACGCCACGCCACCCCACGAACCCAGAACCGCCCCGCGAAGCACGGTGTGTACCGCCGCGCTCCCGCTGTCGCGGTGGGACGTGACCGCCATGATGGCGGCAAGGACCGGCAACGGGGCAAGGAAGCCGCTTATCTCGGCACCCAGAAAACGGGCGCTCGTCGTGAGGAGCAGCACCATGGCACCTGCTATCAGCATGCGCACCACCACGGCGCCTTTGCTGGGGGTGGCTATCGTCTGCGTGCCAGTCGGCACCTCGATGGAGAGCGCGGACACCGCAAGCACGAGCGGGCCAACCACCAGCGCCCAGCTCAGCGTGAGATTGATGACCGAGAGCAGCGCCGCGGTAACGAAGAAGGCGACATAGGCCGCGATCAGTGACTGCCACCATGGACGCCGCAACGAGACCAGCGCGTACGAGGCGCAGAATGCCGCTGCCGCCACGAAGCCGAGAAGCGTCCCACCGGCTGCATTGACAGCGAACCGGGAACCGTACTGTGCGAAGAGCATCACCGAGACCGGGCCGGAGACGAGCGGCAGACCCAGAAGGAGCCCTCCAAGCAAGCCGCCCCACCTTTGTGCGACGAAGGTCGATGAAGCCAGAAGAAGCGGACTGATCAGTACCTTTGCCAGAACGAGTATCACTAGTGCCCCAATGAACGAGATCGGTAAATCATCACCAGTTCATCTTCGGCGGGAATAAGAGTAGAGTCTATTTGTTCTTCTTTAGGCTCACAAACAACTTTCTTGATGCTAGGGAGAGGCCATGCTCAACACCACTCGACTGAGGATCTTGCGCGAGGTCGCCGAGCGGGGAACCATAATCGCCGCAGCTGAGGCTTTGTACCTCACGCCACCGGCCGTGTCCCATCAGCTGAAAGTGCTCGAACAAGAACTGGGCGTCCCGCTCCTGGAACGCACGCCTCGCTCCATCCGCCTCACTGAAGCCGGCAAGCGGCTTGTCCGCCATACCGAGACGATCCTGGCGGAGTGCGAGGTGGCCGTGGCCGACGTGACCGCCTTCGCCGGACAGGTCACGGGGCACCTGAGGCTCTCGACATTCCAGACCGCCGCGCAAAGCTTCGCGCTGCCCGCCGTGGCCGGGATCATGCAGCAGTACCCGCACCTGAAGGTCACTGTCGCGGACCTCGAGCCTGAACGGGCCATCATCGAGGTCAAGGCCGGACAGATCGACATAGCGCTCTCGCACGAATGGGACTTCGTCCCTCGTCCCAAAGACCCGGGGATCGATCGCTACCCGATGCTGGACGAGCCCATCGTGGTGGTGCTGCCCGGCAATCACCCGCTTGCGGGGGGACCGGTGCGCGTGGCGGATCTGGCACAGGAGCACTGGTGCGTCGCCCAGAAGAGCACGGCCAGCAGACAGGCGGTCACGCACCTCGCTCGCTCGGCAGGCTTCTCACCCAAGGTCGCCTTTGAGAGCAACTACTTCCGGGCGATCGGCTCGGCGATAGAAGCCGGACTGGGCGTGGGCGTCGCCCCGCTGATGACCGACCTTCGCGGCCTCGATATCGTGATCCAGCCGCTTATCGAACCCTCTCTCAAGCGTCACGTGTTTGCAGCAGTCCGTCGTGGCTCCGGTGGAGCGCCCACCATCGATGCGGTGCTACAGACCCTGCGGACGGTCGCCGGCACCCTCGGGCCGGAAGGACCGCTGGAGTTCCGGCCTTAGAGCGCAAGCCATCACGAACGCGTGCGCCCACCGTGCGTTGCACTGCCACTGGTTGCGTGACAGCTGGCGGCTGTACAACCCGTGGCGGGGCAGACCAACGCGGCGTCATCAGTTGAGGCCACTGATTCTGCGAGCGCGGACGGGACCTCCATCGCACTGCCTCCCACGTACACCATTCCGGCGGCCAGAAGCGTCACGCCAAGCACGGCGAGGGTGTTCTTCAAGGTACGGTACATCTACCTCTCCTCTGCGGATCCGGGGAGTGAAGCCCCGTCGATACGAATCGGCACCATCTCCGGTGTGCTGAAAGAACCCGGTGAACCGTTCCACGCGCGTCTAGTGGTGCTGACGATCCAGCGCCAATGAAGCGCGACGTGGACGAGAGAGAGCAACATCGTGGTCCTGGCGGAGAGGGAGTGGAGCATGTACCACGTCGTGCCGGGAGCAGTAGCTGCACCGGATGCGGCGAGCACGACCTGCGAGATCGCAAGCCCGCTGACCATGACAGTAACCGCCGAGAGAAACGTCGATGCGTCTATCAGAAGGTTGATCCGCGAGGCAGTGCGGAGGCGGTCGAAGAAGCGTGCGCTCACCTTGAGCACCCACTCCCAGTTGACCACCATGTGCACGAGCAGCCCGCCCGCAAGAGCAAGGCTGAGCCACTCATGGATCGCGATCCCGGTGGCCTTCGGGACGAACGCGATAACAAGCAGCACCAGAAGTGCGGCATCAAGCCCGAGGCGCTTGGTGTTCGACATCAAGATCAGTCCATTCATGCGTAGTTGGAACCGTATCTGCGCTCAAAGGCGCTGGAGCCAGACTAACGTCATGGAGTGGAGCGACCGTTGGAAACTCGTGATGATTGTGTGGATGCGCCTACCCGAGCGTACCCCGCCGCCAGCTTCTTGATACCAGCTGCGAACCGGGACGATACGCCAGGTGCAGATAGGACGGCGCATCCAGCGCCGCCAGATCCGCGTATGCGCCCACAGACAGGCGGCCGACGTCCTCACGATGCAACGCCCTGGCGCCTCCGCGCGTGGCGGCATAGAGCGCCTCAGCGGGTGTGAGACCCATCTCTCGGACCGCCAGCGCGATGCACAGCGGCATGGAAGTGATGTATGCCGAGCCCGGGTTGCAGTCGGTGGCGATGGCGACGGTCACGCCGGCATCCAAAAGCCTGCGGCCGTTCGCATACGCGGCGCGGGTGGAGAAGTCGGCTCCGGGAAGCAACGTGGCCACGACATCGCTCGCCGCAAGCGCCTCGACGTCCTCATCAGACAGGTGGTTGCAGTGGTCGACGCTGGCCGCGGCGAACTCCACCGCAAGCCGGACGCCCGGTCCGTGCTCGAGCTGATTGCCGTGCAGCCGTACGCCTAGCCCCGCCCCCCTGCCCGCCGAGAGGATCCGGCGTGTCTCGGCCTCATCGAAAGCGCCTGTGTCGCAGAAGACGTCGATCCAGCGCGCGAACGGGGCGCACGTCTGCAGCATCTCCCCGCAGACGAGATCGACATACCCCTCACGATCACCAGCGTACTCGGCAGGTATGACATGCGCGCCAAGAAAGGTGGTCTCACGCGTGAAGTCGCGAGCGACCTCGAGGATGAGGACCTCGTGCACTACGTCCAGGCCGTACCCGGACTTGATCTCGATGGTGGTCGTCCCCTGCGCGCGCATCTGCTCCACAAGTGATTGCGTGTGCGCCCGCAGCTTCTCGAACGACGCCGCGCGGGTGGCCGCGACTGTCGTGGCGATGCCGCCGCCGGTGTACGGTGCACCCGCCATGCGGGCCTCCCACTCTGCGGAACGCTCGCCGGCGAAGACCAGGTGCGTGTGGCTGTCGACGAAGCCGGGGATGACCGCGCGACCCTCAAGGTCGGTCTGCGCGTCGGCGGCAGGTGCGTGCAGCGCCTCCCCCACCCACGCGACGCGCTCATCTTCGATGACCAGCGCCGCCTTATGCACGATGCCGAGAGGTGAACCATCCCCCAGCGACGAATCACACGTGACAAGCTCCGAGATGCCGGTGACGAGCGTCGAGGTCATCGCTACTCCTCACGCATAGGGATGCGCACGCCGGTTGTCTCGGCCACTTCGATCGCCTTGTCATAACCCGCGTCGACGTGTCGGATGATGCCCATGCCCGGGTCGTTGGTGAGCACGCGGCGGATCTTCTCGGCGGCAAGCGGTGTTCCGTCGGCGACCGTCACCTGGCCGGCGTGGAGCGAGCGGCCTATGCCCACCCCGCCGCCGTGGTGGAACGACACCCACGTGGCGCCGGACGCGACGTTGATAAGCGCGTTGAGGATCGGCCAGTCGGCGACCGCGTCGCTTGTGTCCAGCATCGACTCGGTCTCGCGATACGGGCTGGCTACGCTGCCGCAGTCCAGGTGATCGCGCCCGATGACGATGGGCGCGCTGATGCGGCCGTCGGCGACCATCTCGTTGAAGCGAGCTCCCGCGACATCGCGCTCGCCGTAGCCCAGCCAGCAGATGCGGGAGGGCAGTCCCTGGAACGCGACCTTCTCCTGCGCTTGCGTGATCCAGCGGCGAAGCGCGTCGTTTTCCGGGAAGAGCTCAAGAATCGCCGCGTCGGTGGCGTGGATGTCGGCAGGGTCGCCGGAGAGCGCCGCCCAGCGAAACGGACCTTTGCCCTCGCAGAAGAGCGGTCGGATGTAGGCGGGCACAAAACCGGGGAACTCCCAGGCACGCGTGTAGCCGCCCAGCTCGGCCTCTTTGCGGATGGAGTTGCCGTAGTCGAAGACCTCGGCGCCGGCGTCTTTGAAGCCAACCATCGCTTCCACGTGACGCGCCATGGACTCACGGGCCCGGTCGATGAACTCCTCCGGCGCGCGCCGTGCGTACTCCTGCCACTCCGCGACGCTCACGCCCGCAGGCAGGTATGCGAGCGGGTCGTGCGCGGAGGTCTGGTCGGTCACGATGTCGACCTCGATGCCGCGGCGCAAAAGCTCCGGCAGCACCTCGGCGCAGTTGCCCTCGAGCCCCACTGAGAGCGGGCGGCCCGCAGCCTTCGCGTCGAGCACGCGCTTCACCGCGTCGTCCAGATCGCTCGTCCACTCGTCCAGGTAGCGGTCGTGCACCCGGCGCTCCAGCCGGGCGGCGTCCACTTCCACCACCAGCACGACGCCTTCGTTCATCGTGACGGCAAGCGGCTGCGCGCCCCCCATGCCGCCGCACCCGCCGGTGAGCGTGAGCGTCCCGCGCAGCGAACCGCCGAAGCTCTTCTCGGCGATGGCCGCGAAGGTCTCGTACGTGCCCTGCAAGATGCCTTGCGTGCCGATGTAGATCCAGCTGCCGGCGGTCATCTGGCCGTACATCATGAGCCCCAGCGCATCCAGCCGGCGGAACTCCTCCCACGTGGCCCACTCGCCTACCAGGTTGGAGTTGGCGATAAGGACGCGCGGCGCCCACTCGTGTGTCTGCATGACGCCCACGGGCTTGCCCGACTGCACGAGCATGGTCTCGTCGGCCTTGAGCGTGGTGAGCGTCCGCACCAGCGCGTCGAAGCTCTTCCAGTCGCGCGCGGCCTTGCCGCTGCCGCCGTAGACGACGAGGTCATCGGGCCGCTCGGCCACCTCGGGGTCGAGATTGTTCATCAGCATGCGCATGGCGGCCTCTTGCGGCCACCCCTGCGCGGTCAGCTCGCTTCCGCGCGGCGCGCGGACCGGACGTGCTCCCTGGCTCATCGCGATATCCTCCCCCTACTCCAGCTTGCCTACGGCGCTTTCTGCCGCCGAGACGACCTCACCGCTTGCCACGAGCGTGTACGCCGCCTCGATCTCCGGTGCGAGGTGCCTGTCCGGTCCGGGTCCGGCGACATGCTCCCGCACCAGTGCCCGAACAGCTTCTGTACCCGCTGCCGGGGCGAGCGGCGCGCGGAGATCCAGCGCCCGCGCGGCGGTGAGCAGCTCGATGGCCAGCACCCGCGAAAGCCCATCGACACTCTTGCGCAGCTTGCGGGCAGCGCTCCAGCCCATCGAGACGTGGTCTTCTTGCATCGCCGAGGACGGGATCGAGTCCACGCTGGACGGCATCGCCAGGCGTTTCATCTCGCTCACGATCCCGGCGGCCGTGTACTGCGCGATCATGTGCCCTGAATCCACGCCCGGGTCGTCCGCCAAAAACGGCGGCAGCCCGTGGCTGCGCGCGGTGTCCAGCATGCGGTCGGTGCGTCTCTCGGCCATAGAGGCCAGGTCGCACGCCACGATCGACAGGAAGTCGAGCACGTAGGCGACAGGTGCACCGTGGAAGTTGCCATTGGACTCGACGCGCCCGTCGGGCAGCACCACCGGGTTGTCGATCGATGAGGCAAGCTCGCACTCGGCCACGGTTGTCGCATGCGTGAGCGTGTCGCGCACGGCGCCCGCCACCTGCGGCGCGCAACGCAGCGAGTACGCGTCTTGCACGCGCACGTCACCCCCGCGATGCGAGGCGACGATCTGTGAGCCCGCCAGCAGCTTCATGATGTTTCTTGCCGAGGCGGCCTGCCCGCACTGCGGCCGAAGCTCTTGCAGCTCCGGCGCGAAGACGCGATCGGTGCCCAGCAACGCCTCGACGCTCATGGCGGCGGTGATGTCGGCGACCTTCGCAAGGGACCGCATGTCCGCGATCGCGAGCACCAGCATGCCCAGCATGCCGTCGGTGCCATTGATGAGCGCGAGCCCTTCTTTCTCCTCGAACTGAACGGGCGTCAGCCCTGCCTCGGCAAGCGCCTCAGCCGCGCACAGTCGTCGGCCATCGGCCATATCCACGACGCCCTCGCCCATCAGCGCAAGGGCGCAATGCGCGAGCGGCGCCAGGTCTCCGGAGCAGCCCAGCGAGCCATACTCGGGCACGCACGGCGAGATCTGCGCGCTCACCATCGCGGCATACGCGCGAGCGGTGCTCAGCCTGACGCCGGTGCGACCGGTGGCAAGCGTCGAGAGCCGCAGCAGCATCAGGGCGCGAACGACCTCGGGCTCCACGCACTCGCCCGTCCCGGCCGCGTGCGACCGCACGAGCGAACGCTGCAGCTGGTGGCGCTTCTCGGGCTCGATGTAGGTCGTGGCCAGCGCACCAAAGCCGGTGCTCACGCCGTAGACCGGTTGCCCGGAGCCGGCGAGCCGGTCGATGTGGGTCCTGCTGTCCTCTATCGCCGCCACCGCTTCGGCGGAAAGCTCCACCGTGGCGCCGCCCCGCGCCACCGCGATCACATCATCGAACGCTACCGGACCCGTCCCCACCACGACCGCTGTACCCATGGACTGTGCTGCCTCCCCATAACGCGCCACTGTTGTGGCATCGATGCGCTGTTGGTACATACTCGACATAGCGTATACCTTCGACCGCCCTTCGAGGAAAGAGGACTGCAGCATGGTTGCCCCCGTGTTCCACGACGATCCGCTGTGGCCCAGAGCCGCACACTGGATCGAACCGGCTCCCGACGCCATGACGCACGGCGACCTCGCCCTCATCGGCGTGCCCGCACACAAGACCTCGCTCTCCCCGACCGGTGCCGATGCCACTCCGGCTGCTGTCCGAGAAGCCCTCATGCGCTACTCCACGTACTGTGCTACCCGCGACGTGGACGTCTCGGCGCTGCGTGCCTACGACCTCGGCGATATCGAAGAGCCCGACGGTCCCGCAGGAGAGCAGCGGGTCCGTGAGTCTGTGGCCGAAGCGGCGTGGCGCTTCCGCCTCCTGATGGCGATAGGCGGCGACAACTCGATCACCTACCCGGTCATGCGCGGAGTGCTGGGTGAGGGGCTGAGCGAGTGTGGCCTCATCACGGTGGATGCCCACCATGATCTGCGTGACGGCGTCAGCAACGGCTCTCCGGTGCGGCGGCTGGTGGAAGCGGGGCTGCCCGGCGGGCACATCGTTCAGATCGGCATCGCTGATTTTGCGAACTCGGCGGCCTACGCCGCGCGTGCGCGGGAGCTGGGGATCATGGTTGTCCCGCGCGCACAGCTGCGCGACCGCCCGCTTGAGGAGATCGCAGCCCGTGCGTTGGATGTCGCCGGACACGGTGGACGTCCGGTCTTCGTCGACCTCGACGTGGACGTGTGCGACCGAGCCGCGGCTCCGGGATGTCCCGCCTCGGCGCCTGGCGGTATCTCCGCCGACGAGCTGCGTCAGCTCGCCTACTTCTTTGGCCGAGACGAACGCGTTCGCGGCATCGACATCACCGAGGTGGACGCCACCGCTGACGCTCCCGACGGACGCACCGTGCGGTTGGCGGCGCTGCTCGTGCTGGAAGCGGCAGCCGGCCTGGGGGCACGCCCCTAGCGAGCCGCTATCGTCTCCCCGGATGCCGTCCGCGCCCAAGAAGCCGACACGAAATGCCGCCTGAGAATATTGCCGCGCATACTACCTTGACAGACATAGTAGTGCGTCGCACACTGTACTCCGACGGAGGTGGAAGCATTGTCAGAAGCACCTATCAGCAGCGACCTCATAAGGGGACACGTCGATACGATCATCCTCGGGTTGCTCAGCAGCAAGGACCGCTACGGCTACGAGCTATGCAAGGAAGTGGCCCAGCTGTCTGACGGAGAGTACGAGCTCAAGGAACCGACGCTCTACTCGGCATTCCGCCGGATGGAGCCTCAGGGGCTCATCAGCTCCCGCTGGGGCGAAGGCTCCCAGGGAGGGCGAAGGAAGTACTACTCGATCACAGACGACGGCAAGAGGGCATACCGGCAGAATCTCGAGGACTGGAAGCGAGCGCGCACGCTCATCGATCGCCTTGTCTCGGGCGAGAGCACAAAGGAGTAGGAATGGAAGCCATCAGGTACTACGTGAGGGGTGCGTTCCAGGGCGTCAAGCAGACCCCGCAGGCGATCGAACAGCAGGAGGAGATCATCGCAGACCTCCTGGCAAAGGTGGTCGATCTTGTAGGCGAGGGCAAGTCCGAGGAGGAAGCGCTTGGCATGGCGATCGCCTCGGCCGGAGATCTCAGCCCGTTGGTTGCGGAGTTCGAGATCGCCGAGGAGGGCGCTGCTCCCATTCCCACGGTAGAAGTCTACGCCGGTGCGCTGCGACTGCACGCCGCCGTCCTGGTCGTCCTCATCGGGGCCGCGTTGATGATCTTGTCTACAGCGTTCGGTGCCGCCGTTCATATGCTCGACTCGAGTGCGGCTCTCATACTGATCGCATCGGTCGCTGCCGCCACTCTCTGGCTTCGCTCGGCGTATAGCGCGTACACAGCCGATCCTGACACCACCGAGTTCCGCGCCCTCACTCCCCGACCCTCGCTCCTAAGGACGCTGAGCATCTGGGCCGGCGTGTGCTTCGCGGGGCTCTTGATGCAGTTCGTCCTGTCCGACGGGTTCTGGGTGTGGCCCTTCTGGGTCGCAACGACAGCCTGGGCTCTGCTGCCGATGGTGGAGATAAGCCTGATAAAGCGGGGCGTCATGGGTGTGGCTTCGGAGCCGCAAGCCGCTAACGCGAGCGTGAACGCCGCATAGGCTCGGCGCGTCGATCCAGCGCCGTACGGCCGGCTACCCTACCGCGGCGACCGCTCTCACCGGTGAACCGTCTGCGTGGCGGAAGCGCAGCGGGTAACACGAGAACGCGAAGTCCTCGCCGATCAGCGCATCCAGGCTGCCGAGGTTCTCGATGATGAGGACCTCGGCGCCCAGCAACACGTTGTGCACGCGCATCTCGCTCACCCCTACCGGATCAACAGAGATCGCGTCCACACCAACGCCTTTGATGCCCAGGTCTACCAGCCACTGCGCGGCTTCCGGCGTCAGCGTGGGAAAGCCATCGAAGTAGCCGGGCGAATCCCACAGCGAGTGCCATCCGGTGTCAAACAAGACGAAGTCGGCGGCCTCGATTCGCGCGCGATAGGGCCCCAGCGCCTCAACGCCTATGGTGCCGCCGTCCACTCCCCGGGCATCGACCACGCACGCAGGTCCGACGAACGCGTCAACAGGATACTCATCGAGCGTCTTCCCGCCAGCGATCAGGTGCGCGGGAGCATCCATGTGGGTGCCGGTGTGCGTGAACATCACGATCTCGTGCTCAAGGAACCCTTGCTCCTCGATGGAGGCGCCCACCCTGAAGCGCGGCGGGTCGGTATCCGGGTACACGGGCATGGCGGGTTCTATCATTCGGGTGAGATCGTGATAACGCACGAGTGCTCCTTCTTCTGCTGTCAGTCCGCGCTGGGATGCAGCCGATTCTTGACCGGCGGCAGCAGGCTCACAGCCCACAGCGCTGCCGCGGTGACGAACACGAGGCCGTACTCGGTCACCGGGATGAAGCTCATCTGGTAGATCTGCCCCAGCCGCTCGGTGGAGAATGCTCCGCTCGGATAGAACGTGTACAAGCCGAGAGAGAGCAACAGGTATGCCGCCGAGGCAAGCCGGATCGACCACTTCGGCAAACCGAGGCCGTAGATCTGGGTGACGATGAAGATGGTCATGAATCCGGTGAGAAACATCGTCCAGATGATGGATTGCTGGGTGTAGAAGGCCACGGATGCTCCGTGGAACATGACCAACGTCTCCAGCGCCAACGTCCAGTACTTGTTGGTGTGAATCCTGGTGCGGGCCAGCGAGAGCTGGATGAACAGCAGGAACATGTAGAAGAAGCCCACCACGTGCGCCCACTCGCTCACCACCGGATGGAACCAGAAGGTGTAGATGGCCGCCCATGCGATGTAGTAGGTGTGGCTCATGCTGGTGAGGCGGACACCGTCTTTGGGCAGCGGCACCTTGCGACCGAAGAACAGGCCTCGCCAGCGGTTCTTCATGATGAGGATCATCACCAGCATGAAGATGACCGAGTACTGAGAGCTCCAGATGGGGACGTCTTGGGCCAGGCCGTCGTAGAAGAGCGCGGTCTGCGCGAAGTGAGCGACGACGGCGACCGCACTGACGCCCAGCAGCCACCAGTTCCACTTCGACAGAGAACCGTCGCTGCGCTTCTTGGACGCATTGAGCCGGTAGATGAGGTACCACACGACCAGCTGATGGATCAGATACGGTACCCATACCGAGAGCCGGGTGATCCATGTGGGGTCAGGAAGCTTCCACAGATACCAGCTGGCGCCTAGGTCAGGCAGCAGCCCCACATCGGGCACCAGAGTCGCATCAAACAGCGGTATCAACGCGGCAGTCACAAGCGCAACCAGCACCGACCACTTGAGAACGCGTCTGTCCGGCTTGCCCACGATGACCTCCCTGATCGCCCTCTACGCCTTCTTGACGAACTCCGACTTCAGCGACATCGCGCCGATACCGGCGATCTTGCAATCGATGTTGTGGTCGCCTTCGACAAGGCGGATGTTCCTGACCTTGGTACCGATCTTAGCTGCCGAGGAAGTGCCTTTGACCTTAAGGTCCTTTATCAGAGTAACCGTGTCGCCGTCGTTCAGCACGTTGCCGTAGGCGTCGTGCACCACGAGCCCGGCAGGACCGGCATCGGCGCCGATCGGCCAGTCATGTCCGCACTCCGGACACACATACAAGACGCCATCGTCGTAGACGTACTCCGAGCCGCATGTAGGACAGGTAGGGGTTTCGCTCAAGATGCACCGCTTTCGTGGAGGAACTGCCAGGGACGCCCGCAGATGATAACAGACGCAAGAGACCGCAGCGTCTTCGCTGCGGTCTCTGGATTCACTGGTGGGCGATGAGGGATTTGAACCCCCGACCTTGTGCGTGTAAAGCACCTGCGCTCCCGCTGCGCCAATCGCCCGTATGATGTTGCTACCCGCTAGGCGGGCTCACGTATTGTATCCTACGCACCGCTTTCAAGCACGCCCTTGAGACGTTCGAAATCAGCGTCCGCCACGCGATCGACCGCCTGCTGGATATAGCGCTCCATCATGGTGAGCGCGCCTTTGAGTTCTACCGTGACAGACGCATCGAAGCGCGTGCCAGCGCCTTCAGCCTTGAAGTCCAGGCAACCATGGGCGTGAACTCCGCCGTGAGCCTTGATGCACACGCGCTCTCCGGGAACGAAATCCGTGATCTCGAAATTGGCATCAAGGGTACGGCCCTGATAGGCGATACGCTGACGGATGTGCGTGCCAACACCCTCTTTGACCTCGCCCACCGTCTGCGTATCAAGCAACTCGCTTCTCCACTCGGCATGCCGCGAGAAACCCGCAACGTACCAGAAGACGTCAGCGACGGGCCGGTCGATGTAGACGGACTTCCGTGTCCTCATGATGCATCATCTGCCTCTGGTTCTCAGGCCAAGGCCTGTGAGAACAAGCCCTGAGCCGAGCGCGATCGTGGCGATGCCGGGACCGGGACACACCAGCATGGGGATACCGACCAGCACCAGCACGACGCCGATGCCAACGGTCAGGCAGCCGCAGCCGGGACGTTCGATGCCATCGTCTTGCGGCACCTCGTCCTCGATGATCTGGGCCACCACTGGTGTCACTTCAGTTTCCATACTCTGATGATACCCGTCGCTCACGTGGCGTCTACCGCGCTCCGGAAACAGCCGTCAACAACGCCTCGGCACAACGGATCCCGTCCACGGCGGAGGACATGATGCCGCCTGCGTAGCCGGCGCCCTCGCCGCACGGATAGATTCCGCGGATGTTGGACTGGAGCGAGTCGTCGCGTTGCACGCGTACGGGCGATGAGGAACGGGTCTCCACTCCCGTAAGGAGCGAGTCGGGCTTGGTGAAGCCTCGCATCTTGCGGTCGAAGATGGGCGCCGCTTCACGAAGCGCGGCCACCGCGAAGCCGGGCAGGCAACCGGCGAGGTCCGTGTAGGCGACACCCAGCGAATATGTGGGCTCAACACCACCAGCCGCCGAGGAAGGCACTCCTTGCATGAAGTCGCCAAGGAGCTGCGCGGGCGCACGGAAATCGCGACCGCCAAGCTCGTATGCGGCGCGCTCCCATGTGCGCTGGAACTCGACGCCGGCAAGCGGATGCGCGCTGGGGAAGTCGGCCGGCCCGACGTTCACCAGAAAAGCCGAGTTCGCGTTGACGCCTTCGCGCGCGAATCGGCTCATCCCGTTGGTGACAACACCGCCGGGCTCGCTTGCCGCGGCCACGACCTCGCCACCCGGGCACATACAGAAGGTGTAGACCGATCGGCCGGAGCGCAAGTGGCACGAGAGCTTGTACTCTGCCGCCCCTAGCGCGGGATGAGTGGCGGCACCGCCGTACTGCGCCCGGTTCACGACGCGCTGGAGGTGCTCGATGCGCACGCCTATCGAGAACGCCTTCTGCGACATCGCGGCTCCACGCGCGTGCAGCATCTCCAGGGTGTCTCGCGCACTATGACCGACGGCGAGGACAAGCGTGTCAGCCGCTATCTCTTCTCGGCCGTGGGTGGTCTGGGTGACGATGGCTGTGAGGGCACCGTCGGCGCCCAGGACGAGGTCGGCCAAGCGCGTTTTGAAGCGGACTTCTCCGCCCAGCGACTCGATCTCCTCACGCAAGCGGCGCACGGCGCTTGTGAGGTGATCCGTCCCGATGTGCGGCTTGGCCTGCCACAAGATCTCCTCGGGAGCACCCGCGTGGGCAAACGCTTCCAGCACTGTGCGGATCCGCGGATTCTTGATGTTGGTGGTGAGCTTCCCGTCCGAGAAAGTCCCGGCGCCGCCCTCGCCGAACTGGATGTTGGAGTCCGGATCCAGCACGCCCTCGCGCACGAACGCGCTCCACGCGCGTATGCGCTCGTCCACCGGCGCGCCCCGTTCCAGCACGAGCGGCCGTGCACCTGCGCGCGCCAGCGTGAGGGCCGCGAACAGCCCGGCCGGACCGGTGCCCACCACCACAGGGCGCAGCACAGGGGCGACGGCAAGCTGCGGGCTGGTGATCGCTTGCGGGACCTCAGCGACGAAGACGTCGGCGTCAGCGGTGCGCGCCACGACGGCGGCCTCGCTCTCGCCTGCAGCCGCGAGCGTCACGCCCAGCGTCGCCACAAAGTGCACGTTGGACTTGCGGCGCGCGTCAACGGAGCGCTTGAGGAGCTTCATCGAGGCGATGCGCTCCTCGGCCACGCCAAGGCGACGTGCCGCGGTGGCGCGCATCTGCGTATCGCCGGTGGGCAGACCCGCCGAGAGGGGCAGCGCGAGGTTGCGGATCTCGATCACGCGGGGTCACCTGCTGCGCAGCGAGCGGCGTTCTGACCGGCGACGATTCCCGACGCCCACGCCCAGTGCAGGTTGAAGCCGCCGCAGCGGCCGTCGATATCGAGCACCTCGCCCGCCGCGAAAAGCCCGGGCACCAGACGCGAGGCAAGCGTGGCGGGATCGAACTGCGCAACGGCCGCGCCGCCGCGAGTGACCTGCGCTTGCTTGGGGTCCCCGATACCGGTGACGGCCAGTCGGAAGCCCTTGAGAAGCGAGGCGAGCTTCTCGGCGGGGAGATCAGCGGCCGGCATACCGGCGTCGATGCCCGCAGCCCGCATGACCGCCTGCGAGACGCGGCTATGCAGCATGCCGTCGAAGTACGTCTGGGCGCTCCGCCAGCCAAGGGTTTCGCACCGCTCGGCAAGCAGCGCGCGCATGGCATCCGGCGCGATGTCCGGGAAGAAGTCGATGGAAAGCGCGCAGCCGCGCGCCAGGAAGCGCGAGAGGTCGAAGATCATGATGCCGCTCACGCCGTAGTCGCGAAAGAGCAGCTCGCCCCGCTCGGTCGCCACGGTCTCGCCAGCGTCGTCCAAGAGGCTCGCAGCGCACTTCACGCGCACACCGGATAGACCGCGGATGCGCCCGGGGTCGGTCTTGATGGGCACAAGAACGGGCGTGCCCGCCACCTGCGCATGCCCCAAGTCTCCCAGCACCGAGTTGCCGCCGCCGGTGGTGACGATCACGCAGTCCGCCGAGACAGACTCGCCGCCAGCCGACGTCACCTCAAAGCCGGCCGCGCCACCGGCCTGCGCGATACCGGTGACCTCGAACTCCAGGCGCTGATCGACGCCCAGGTGGTCGCACTCAAGGCGCATCGTCTCCAGCACGGACGCCGCCGCATTGGTGGCCGGGTACACGCGTCCCTCATCGTCGGCGTACGTGAGCAAGCCAAGCTCGCCGAAGAACTCGCAAACAGCCTCATGCGGATATGCGCCGAGCACCGGCCCCACAAACTCCGGGCGGTTGTATGCCTCGGGCGCCACGGCGGTATTGGTGAGGTTGCAGCGTCCGTTGCCGCTGGCGAGGATCTTGCGACCCACACGAGGAGCGGCCTCAAGCAGCGTCACGGACGCGCCGAGGCGAGCCGCCGCTATGGCTGCCGAAAGCCCCGCGGCTCCTCCACCGATGATCGCTATGCTCGCTCCAGGCATCAGATTCCTCTTGTTCGTGTGACCAACAGCGGGTCGTGGGGCCACTGTCCTCGGTCGATTGTAGTTTCATTCTCCCTGCGTGGCGAAGTGCGCGGCGACGTACTCCCCGTACCACGCCATCGCGGCGAGCGCTCGCACGGCTGCCACCGGCGAGTAGAGGATGACCGGATCGTATCGGCCACCGCCCGGGAAGGTGGCGGCCTCAACCGGCCGTAGCGGCACGTTGATGATGGGCTTGCCGGTGCTCTCCATGAGCCCGGTCACGCGATCGAGGAAGGCGGCCTCAGCGGGGTTGAACTTGCCGCGCCCGGTTCCGCCCGGCACACCGGCCGCCGCAGGGTCATCTGACGTCCAGCCGGTGGACGGGCTACGCAAGATGCCGAGTGCAACCACGGCGTCTACCTCGTCGCTCTCGGCGAGGATCGTCAGCGCGCGGCTTGCGACATCCGAGCCGATAGCCGTCACCAGGTCGACCGGATTGCTTCGGCACCAGTAGCCCGGCAAGAGGTCGTCCAGCGCGGCAAGGACGGGCGGCTCAAGCGGAGCCAGGTCCAGATCGTTGCGGGCGAGCTCGTCCGCCGCCAGCACACCCCATCCACCGCCGAGGGTCATGACGGCCACCCGGCGACCCGACGGTAGCGGCAGCGCGCTCAGGCACAGCGCCAGGTCCAGACTCTCGTCAGGACCCGTGCGCACCAGACAGCCCGTCTGGCGGGCAGCTGCAAGAAAGACATCGGTTGAGCCGGCCATGGCACCCGTGTGCGACGCTGCCGCGCGGCGCCCATACTCTGTCATTCCGCCTGGCAGCACCACCACAGGCTTTTTGGGAGTGATGCGGCGCATGACGTCGATGAAGCGATGGCCGTCGCCGCTACCTTCAAGATAGATGAGGGCAGCGGTGGTCTGGTCGTCATCGCCAAGCGCGTCAAGCACGTCCAGCGCGCTCGTGCTTGCCTGGTTACCCACCGAGACGTACTTGTCGATGCCCACGCCGCGTCGCTCAGCACGTGTGACAAGCTGCACCCCTATGTTGCCGGACTGGGAGATGATGCTCAGGCCGCCAGGCTGCGGTTGCAGCTCCAGGAAGCCGACGGCGTGGAGTTGGCTGTGCGTGGAGAGCAGACCCATGCAGTTGGGGCCGATGAGCGTGACGCCCGAAGCCCTGGCCGTCTTGACCAGCTCGGCCTCCGCGGCGGCTCCCTCTTCTCCCGCTTCCGAGAAGCCCGCAGCCACGACGAGCGCTGCGGGGATGCCGCGCTCACCGCACTGCTCGATGATGCCGTTCACGTGAGCCGCTCCCAGCGCCACCAGCGCCAGGTCCGGGACGTCGGGCAGCTCCGAGATGCTACTGAAGGCGGGCAGCCCCTGCACGGTGCCGCCCCGGCCGTTCACTGGATAGACGGGACCGGCGAAGTCACCTTCAATGAGGTTTCTGAGGAGCGAGCCTCCCCACTTGCCGGTATCGTCCGATGCACCGATGACCGCGACTGCGCGCGGCGCGAAGAGCGGCGTCAGGTCGGGGGTGGAGACTACATGCGGACCGTTCGCTGAGGCGCTCCTCTCGGGATCCAAGATCACAAGCGCGTCAGCGGCGACCGGCGTGCTCCCCTCCACCATGAGCGGGTTCACGTCGATCTCCATGATCGCCGGATGGTCCTCGGCGATTTGTGCGAGCGCTCGGATAGCGTCTGCGAGCGCCGCGCGATCCACAGACGGCATGCCACGGAACTCGCCCAGCAGCGCGCTCGCCCTGATGCCGGAGAGCATGCCCTCGATGTCCCGGTCTTCCAGAGGCGTCACACCAAGCGAGATGTCTTTGTGGGCCTCGGCGAAGATCCCTCCGATGCCGAAGACGACGACGGGACCAAAGAGCGGATCACGTTTCATGCCGATCATGAACTCGCGATCACCCCGGACCATACGCTCCACAAGGAGCGAGGCGTCCTGGCCTTCGGTGAGCGCCAACAGCGAGCGGGCAGCGCTGCGCACGGCCTCTTCACCGAGGAGGTTCAAAGCGACCAAGCCGCGCTCGGTCTTGTGAGTGATGTGCGCTCCGACCGCCTTGATAGCCACAGGGCCATCCAGCCGAAGGGCGACGGCAACGGCCTCGTCCTCGTCGCGAGCGAGACCGCCCTCAGGGACGGTGATCCCATAGCCGGCGAGCAGCGCCTTCGCCTGCCCTTCGTCCAACGCGCCGAGTCCGTCAGCCACCGCTGCGGCGACGACCCCTGTTGCATGCCGTTGAGCGCTCTGCGATCGCGCCTTCACCCTATTGATGAGGGACGCGGCAGCGCCCTCTCTTTCGGCCCACAGCACAAGATCGCCCCAATCAAGCTCATGATGTCTGGCGATCATGACTGCCTGGTCCAGCGCTTGGTTGTCGCCCCACGCGACATAACCCGCTAGCCTATCCATGACGCTCTGGGTCGGCGTGAGAATCCGTAGGCGCCCGTAACCCGTCTGGATGACGACTGCGTCCTCGTGGTCAATGGTAGTCTCACCGAGTCCGAGTGGCCCCGGAGGGAACTCGACGAAGTAGTCCGTATCTGGATGGGTGAACTCGCGTGTGCCCGGCTGGCACTGAAAGCCCAGCGGGGCCAGTACTTGGGCGATTGTCGAGTTTCGCTCACTGGTGATGAAATCTAGATCGTGGCTCTCGTACTCATTAAGCGTGTAGATGGACACCGCTGCTCCGCCCGACAGCGTGCTCGTGACGTTCGCTGCCTCAAGCGCCTCGCTGACCAATGTCGCCAGCTCCACAAGCGTCGTATTGCGGTTGATTCTGTCCATGTGTCACAACCGCTTCCCAGTACGACGAGGGCGCTGCCTCTGGCGATAGTACTTCTTGAGCGTTTCTTCGGGCGTCAGCTCAAGCTCGGCAGCCAAAAAGGCACGCAGATTGCGCACCGTCGGGTTCCGCATGTTGAACTCGAACAGGCGCGTCTTGCCGGCCAATCGGCTGACCAGCACGCCGCTCATTTCGAGCCTGCGAAGTTGCCGCTGGATGGGGCTGACGGAGACCTCATAGGTATTAGCAATCCTCAGCGCATGGCCTGAACCGTACGCCTCCAAGAACAGCAGCACTTGGACTGCCGAGCGACTGCCGAAAATACCTTCCAGAATGGGTGTCATCTCAATCTCCTGAATACCTCGTTGTGGGTCAATAATACCTCATATCGAGGTCATGTAAACCCAAAGTGAGGTATATCTGCATCGCATAATCGCTCTGCTTGAGTGGAACAGCTTCGCCCAGGCCCAGCGCCC
>JBFHJN010000045.1:0-21379 GCA_041595875.1 Coriobacteriia bacterium | reverse complement strand
GCTGTACTCGAAGCCGAAGACGTCGTGCATCACGTAGTGCACCAGATCGAGCATGGCGACGACCTCGTCGTGCACCTGCTCGGCGGTACAGAAGATGTGTGCGTCATCCTGTGTGAATCCACGCGCACGCATCAGGCCGTGAACGACGCCGGACATCTCATGCCGGTACACGGTGCCGAACTCGAACATACGGATAGGCAGGTCGCGGTAGCTGCGAACGTCGTTGCCGTAGATCATGAGGTGACCCGGGCAGTTCATCGGCTTGATGCCGTACTCGTTGACCTTGCCTTCGCCTTCGTCGATCTCGAAGAAGTACATGTTCTCGCGGTAGTTCTCGTAGTGACCGGAGATCTTCCAGACATCTGCCTTGTACATGTGCGGGGTGATCGCCTCTACATAGCCGCGGCGGTACAGCTCGGCGCGCAACCACTCCTGTAGCAGGCGAAGCACTCGCGCGCCCTTGGGGTGATAGAGCGGCAGGCCGGCGCCCGCTTCCTCGTGGAAGCTGAACAAGTCCAGCTCTTTCCCGAGCTTGCGGTGGTCGCGGCGCTCGGCCTCTTCGATGCGCTCAAGATAGCCGTCGAGGTCTTTTTGCGAGAACCACGCGGTGCCGTAGATGCGCTGCAGCATGGTGCGCTGGGAGTCGCCGCGCCAGTACGCGCCCGCGATCTTCATGAGCTTGAAAGCCTTGAGATAGCCGGTGTGCGGGATATGCGGGCCGCGACACAGGTCGGTGAAAGCACCCTGGTTGTAGATCGAGATGATCTCGCCCTCGGGAAGCTCCTCGATGAGCTCGCGCTTGTAGGGCTGGCCGTCAAAGGCGTCCCACGCCTCGAGCTTGTCCAGCACGCCCCGGTCGAAACGCTTCTCCTCGGCCACGATCTGGAGCATGCGCTCCTCGATGGCAACCAGGTCGTCAGGCGTGAACGGACGGTCCACATCGAAGTCGTAGTAGAAGCCGTCCTCGATGGACGGGCCGATGCCGAACCTGGCGAGCGGGAAGAGGTCTTTTACCGCCTCGGCCATTATGTGCGCAGCCGAATGACGCAGGATGTGGAGCGCCTCGGGGTCACGCTCGGTGATGATCCGTAGCTCGTCACCGTCCGAGACGACCGTGTGCACGTCGACCAGCTTGTCGTTGACGGCGCCGGCGATGGCCGCCTGAGCCAGACGGGGCCCGATGGCAGCGGCGACATCGTACACCGTGGCGCCCTCAGGCACCGCCCTCTCGCTGCCGTCCGGGAGCTTGACTGAGATGTCGGGCATGGTATCTCTCCTTGCAGAAGGTAAGGCCCGCCGCGCGGCGGGCCTGCCGTTTTTCTACTGCTTGGTCCTGCAGTACGGACAGACTCCCCAATCGAGCTTGAGAGGCTTCTGACAGCTTGTGCAGGGCTTCTTGAGCTGCTTCGTGCACGAGGGGCAGATCAGATACTCGGGGTCCACCGGCGTGAAGCATGCCGGGCAGACGGGATTCCTGCGCAACTCCGCCTCTCGTGCCCTGATCTCAAGCTCACGCTCGCGAGCATCCTCGGCAAGCTCAGGCGGACGCACGACCATGTAGATGGCCCATCCAGCCAGGTTGAACAACAGCACGACCAACGCCCAGAACCAGGCCATCGCACCGCGACGCTGTGCGTCACGCCATGTCCAGAAGATCAGGGCGAAGGTGAATACCACGAAGAACAGCACGCACAACTGACGCGCAAGGGTAACGGCCGGATTCGACAGAATCGGACCGAACAGCTCACCCAACACATCGCTCATACTGTCCCCTTCCGGCATGAATGGCTCGTCAAGAGCGACGGATCCGCTCGAGAAACGACTAACGGGATGATAGCAGAACACCCGTCCGAACGTCGGGTCATCCCGCCCCGGGCGAGCGCACCTCACCGGCGGTATAGAGGCTTCCTGTCACCACGACGCCCGTGGAATCCAGGCGTGCGACCTTCTCGGCATAGCGAAGTGCCGTGGAGAGATCGGCGTAGACCGGAGGGCGGACCCCAACGACCGTCTCCGCGATCCGCGCAAGCTCTTCAGGCTCCAATGACCTGGGTGAGGAGCTTTGGGTGCAGACGAATGAGCGCGCAACGGGCGCAAGCGCCTCGATGATGCCGGCGGCGTCTTTGTCGCGCAGGATACCCAGCACGACGACCGGACCACGCTCTCCGAATGCTTCCCGGATGGCCGAGGCGAGGACCGCGGCGGCCTGGGGGTTGTGAGCGCCGTCGATGATGACGGGCGGCCCGGAGCGCAGCAGCTCGAAGCGTCCGGGGAAGGATATGGAAAGCAGCGTGGCCCTCACGGTATCGGCTTCAAGCGCACGACCCAGGGCGCATTCGGCAGCCGCGATAGCCGTGGCGATATTAGGCGCCTGATAGGAAGGCGCAGTGGCTGCAAGCTCCTCGTAGGTGGCGTATACACCGTAGACGTCCATCCACGTCCGGTCTCCGGGCTGCTGCGGCGCAGCGGTGACACGCCAGGCGACGTCCTCGTCCACGAGTCCCACCCGCACCACGGCGCTGCCCGTCTCGACCGCACGAGCGAGAAGCACATCTTCTACGCCCTCGCATCCGGGACCGAACACCGCCACCGAACCGGGCTTGATGATGTGCGCCTTGTCGGCAGCGATCTGGGCGCGGGTCGTGCCGAGGCGTTCGGTATGGTCCAGCCCCACGCCGGTCACCACAGACACCTTCGGCGTGACGACACTGGTGGCATCCCACCTGCCGCCCATCCCTACCTCCAGACACGCCCAGTCACACGACCGCTCACGGAACAGCCACAGAGCGGCGGCCGTCAGAAGCTCGAACTCGGTATAGGCGAGATCGAGCGAGGTCGCATCCAAGCCCAGCGTCTGGGCCTGCCGGACCGAATCGGCCTCCACGACCCCGGCCACCGCGCCAAGCGCCGCAGCGAAATCCTCCTCTGTGGCCTGCTCGCCATCGATCACCATCCGCTCGGAGTAGCTGACCAGATGCGGGCTGGTGTAGACACCCGTGCACTGGCCGTGCGCCGAGAGCAGCGCTGCAGCGATACGCGTGACCGACGTCTTGCCGTTGGTGCCGGTCACCTGCATGGAGGAGAACGAGTCCTGTGGCATGCCCAGCAACGCCGTCAACGCACGTATGCCATCCAGCGACGGATGGATACCGAAGCTCAGCGCGCCCTCCAGCAACTCGAGAGCCTCGCCGAAGGTCATTGCCCGGTCCGGAGTCATGACGAGGTCAGTCGGTCAGCTCGGAAAGCTGTACCGTGAGCGTCTCAACCGTGTCGAGCAGCTCCGCGGCCTTGGCTCGCTCCTTATCGATGATCTCAGCGGCGGCCTTCGCCAGGAAGCCCTCATTGCCAAGCTTACCGTTCACCTTTTTCAGATCGCCCTGGGCCTTCTCCAGCTCTTTGGCGACCCTCTGCCGCTCCAGCGCGAAGTCGACGATGCCCTCGAGAGACACGAACACCTCTCCCCCGGCGGCGACCGCGGTCGCAGCGTGACGGGGCTTCTCGGCGTCAGGGGACATGGCAAGACCCGCGATACCGGCCAGCGCACGCAGGTACTCTGCCTGGTTCTCAAGCACCATGCCTTCGGCGGCAGGGATGCGGGCGACGACGTCCAGGGTGGTACGCGGCGGAACCGTGTAGCGCGCACGGATCGCACGGACCGCCGTGACGAACTCCTGCACGAGCACGATGGAGCGCTCGGCGTCCTCGTCCCGCCAACGCTCCAGGCCGGTAGGCCATGCGGCGATCATGAGCGACTCAGCGCGGTCATCTTCCGAGAGGGGCAGGTTCCCCCAGATCTCCTCGGTCACGAATGGCATCATAGGGTGCAAGAGGCGCAACGCCTTGTCCAGCACGAACACCAGGTTGCGCTGCACGGTCAGCCGGGGCTCTCCGCCTTGCGCGAGCCGGGGCTTTGCCAGCTCGATGTACCAGTCGCAGAACTCGTTCCAGAAGAAATCGTAGAGGGCGCGAGCGGTCTCGCCGAACTCGAAGCCATCGAGCCCTTCATCGACGTGGGCGGCAAGATCGGCGAGACGCGAGAGGATCCAGGCATCCGCGACCGTCTCGGCCTTGGGCTCGCCCGGGACGTAGTCCTCTGCGACATGCATCATGACAAAGCGGCTCGCGTTCCAGATCTTGTTGGCGAAGTTGCGGCTGGAAAGGAGCTTCTCCTCGGCGAACTTGATGTCTTGGTTGCCGGTCACCTGGAGCATCAGGCCGAAGCGCATCCCGTCCGCGCCGTAGTGCTCCATGAGGTCCAGCGGGTCCACGCCGGTTCCAAGCGACTTGGACATGCGGCGACCTTCGGCGTTGAACACCGTCGGGTGGATGATGACATCCGTGAACGGCACCTCGCCGTCGTTGAAGTACATCCCGCTCATCACCATACGGGCAACCCACAGAAACAGGATGTCACGCGCGGTCGACAGCACGTTGGTCGGGTAGAAGAAGTCCAGCTCGGGCGTCTTCTCGGGCCAGCCGAGCGTCGCAAACGGCCACAGCTGCGAGGAGAACCAGGTGTCCAGGACGTCCGGGTCCTGCCGTACGGCTCCCCCGCACGCGGGGCACACGGTGAGATCGGTCTCGCTCGCATGCGCTTCGCCGCAGGCGTCACAGTAGAACACGGGGATCTGATGGCCCCACCACAGCTGCCGGGACACGCACCAGTCGCGGATGTTCTCCATCCAGTGGTAGTAGACGTTCTCCCACCGCTTGGGATGGAACTCGACACGTCCGTCCCGCACGGCCTCGATGGCCGGTTCGGCCAACGGCTTCATGTCGACGAACCACTGGTCGGAGAGCCAGGGCTCGATCACGGTGTGACACCGGTAGCAGTGGCCCACGGAGTGGACGTGATCATCGGTACCCACGAGCAGACCCTGGGCCTCCAGGTCCGCGATCACCTTCTTGCGCGCCTCGTAGCGATCCAGACCGGCGTAGGCGCCACCCTCTACTGAGATCGTGGCATCCGCGTTCATGACGTTGATCTTGGCGCAGTCGTGACGCTCGCCTATCTCGAAGTCATTGGGATCGTGCGCGGGCGTGACCTTGACGGCACCGGTCCCGAAGCTGGGATCGACGTAGCTGTCCGCCACGATGGGTATCTCTCGGCCAAGCAAAGGCAGGACGACAGTGGCACCTACCAGCGCCGAGTAACGCTCGTCATCCGGATGCACCGCCACGCATGTGTCACCGAGCATCGTCTCGGGACGGGTGGTCGCGACGATCACGTGGTCGACTCCGGCAACCGCTTCTTTGAGCGGATAGCGGATGTGCCACAGATGGCTGTCAAGCTCTTCGTGCTCGACCTCGATGTCGCTAAGCGCCGTGGCGCAACGGGGACACCAGTTGATGATGCGCTTGCCGCGATAGATGAGACCGGCGTTGTACCAGTCGACGAAGACCTTGCGGACCGCGGTCTGGTACACGGGGTCCATCGTGAAGTGCTCGTCTGAGTAATCGCAGCTGCAGCCCATAGCCTTGAGCTGTCCGATGATCGTGGAACCGTGCTGCTGACGCCACTCCCAACACAGCTCGATGAAGCGCTCGCGGCCGACGTCGTAGCGGGAGAGCCCCTCGGCGGCGATCTTCTGCTCCACCTTGTTTTGAGTGGCGATACCCGCGTGATCGGTTCCGACGACCCAGCGCGTGGGCCGCCCGGTCATCCGCTGCCGCCTGATGACGACGTCCTGGATCGTGTTGTTGAGCGCATGACCCATGTGAAGCGAGCCGGTCACATTGGGAGGAGGGATGACGATAGTGAACGGCGGCGCATCACCGACGACCTTCTGCTCGAAGTAGCGACCGGCAGTCCAGGCATCGAAGATAGGGCCTTCGACAGCCTTCGGATCGTACGCTTTCGCCATCTCACTCATATGCTGCGCAATCCCTTCAGTCACCCGCTGGATGACAGACGATTCTACGCGAAAAACCGGCTACGGGCGAACGGGCGAGGCGCTGTGACACAACAAGAAGGGCCCCTTACGGGGCCCTTTGTGATCCGAAGCATGCAGAGTCTACGCGGACTCGCCCCGGCTCTGACCGATCAGCGTGACGATCGGCTCTGCCGTACCGGCGACGACCTCTCCGTTGACCGACACTTTCGAGACGTCGGTACGACCCGGCAGGTCATACATGAGATCGAGCAGCAGCGACTCCAGGATCGAGCGGAGCCCGCGAGCGCCCGTCTGCCGCTTGATGGCCTGCGTCGCAACGCCACGAAGCGCATCGGCGGTGAATTCAAGCTCCACTCCCTCAAGCGCGAAAAGACGCTGATACTGCTTGACCAGCGCGTTCTTCGGTTCCGTAAGGATGCGAACGAGGTCCTCCTCGGTCAGCTCCTCCACGTGCGCCGTGACAGGGATCCGGCCGATGAACTCGGGAATGAGCCCGAACTTGTGCAGGTCTTCCGGCAGTACCTGCGCAAGAAGCGTTCCGCGGTCGTGCTTGCTGGGATCTGCAAGCTCGGCACCGAATCCGACGCCTTTCTTGCCGATACGGTCTGCCACGATGCGCTCAAGACCGACGAACGCTCCGCCCAGGATGAACAGCACGTTAGTGGTGTCTATCTTGATGAGCTCCTGCTGCGGGTGCTTGCGTCCGCCCTGCGGCGGCACAGAAGCCTCGGTGCCCTCCAAGATCTTGAGGAGCGCCTGCTGCACGCCCTCGCCCGAGACGTCGCGCGTGATCGAGAGGTTCTCGGCCTTGCGCGCGATCTTGTCGATCTCGTCGATGTAGATGATGCCGACCTCGGCGCGCGGGATGTCGAAATCCGCAGCGGTGATGAGCTTGAGCAGGATGTTCTCGACATCCTCGCCCACGTAGCCCGCCTCGGTAAGCGTGGTGGCGTCCGCGATAGCGAAGGGCACCTTCAGGATGCGCGCCAGCGTCTGCGCCAGAAGCGTCTTACCGCAGCCCGTGGGACCCAGAAGCATGATGTTGCTCTTGGCGATCTCGACGTCCTCGTCGCTCTCGCACGGCGCGCAGCGTACGCGCTTGTAGTGGTTGTACACAGCCACAGAGAGCGTCTTTTTGGCCCGGTCCTGACCGACGACATACTGGTCAAGGGCGGCCAGGATCTCTTTGGGTGTGGGCAGCTCCTCGGTCTCAAGCTGGTCTTCCCAGCCGCTCTCCACTTCCTCGTCCACGATCTCGTTGCACAGATCGATGCACTCGTCGCAGATATACACGCCGGGTCCCGCCACAAGCTTGCGGACCTGGTGTTGTGGCTTATTGCAGAAAGAACACTTCAGCTGCTCGTTGTTACCTTCGTGACGGTCCATACGCTACTTTCCGCTCTCCGTGGGGCGCTTCTCCATCACGGCGTCCACGAGGCCGTAGTCTTTGGCCTCCTCGGCGATCATGATGTTGTCGCGCTCGGTGTCTGTGTGGATCTTCTCTACCGGCTGACCGGTGTGGCTGGCCAGTATCTTGTCGAGTGAATCCCTCAAGCGAAGCATCTCGCGCGCCTGGATCTCGATATCAGTGACCTGCCCCTGTGTGCCGCCCCATGGCTGGTGGATGAGCACTCGACTGTTAGGTAGAGCGAAACGCTTGCCGGCAGCGCCGGATGCAAGAAGCACTGCCGCCATGGACGCGCACTGACCTATGCAGATCGTGGACACATCGCAGCGTATGTACTGCATCGTGTCATAGATCGCCATACCGGCAGTGACCGACCCGCCGGGCGAGTTGATGTAGAGGTTGATATCCTTCTCGGGATCGTCGCTCTCAAGGTGCAGCATCTGGGCGATCACGAGGTTGGCGATGTCATCGTTGATCTCGTGCCCGAGGAAGATGACACGCTCGTTGAGCAGCCTCGAGAAGATGTCGAAGCTGCGCTCGCCTCGCGATGTCTGCTCGACGACGATAGGGACAAGGCTCCTGGGTGCTTCTGTATGACCCATGCTCGTCTACTCCTCCTCGCTTTTGGCCGACTTCTTCTTGCTCGCTGCCTTCTTGGCAGGCTTGGCGGCTTCGTCGTCTGTTGCAGGGTCGCTCTCGATGACCTCGACGTTGTCGATCAACCAGCGAAGCGCCTTGCGGTGCATGATCTGCTCTTTGACGACCGGCAGCGCCCCTGCGTCGCGCAGCTGACTGCGCATGCGCTCACCGGCGTCCACCTGGCCACCCGCTATCTCGCGGATAGCCTCTTCAAGATCGGCCTCGGATATATCCATACCCTTCGCCGAGAAGAGCGCCTCAAGTCCCATGTCGGTGCGCAGACGGCGCTCCGCCTCCACCTCGATGTCGGCGCGGATCTTGCCCGCGTCCACTCCGGTCATCTCCATGTACTGCTCAACGGACATACCGCGCTGCTCGAGGTTCTCAAAGAAGTCCTCGACCATGTTGTTGGCACGACTGCGCACCATGGACTCAGGGACATCGCCTTCCACGCGCTCGGCAAGCGCCGCACGCGCGGCATCCTCGATCTTGCGCATGTGGCCTGCGGCCTTGCTCTCGTCCAGGGTCTTGCGGATGTCTTCCCGGTAGGCCTCGAACGTCTCGAAGCCACCGACGTTCATGGCGAATTCATCGTCCAGCTCGGGCAGGACCTTGGCCTTGACCTCGCTGATGGTGATGGCGAAACGGGCCTGCTTGCCCACGAAGTCAGGATTGGAGGACGTGTCGGGCACGTCGAACGTGGCGACGACCTCGTCGCCGGCCTTGTGGCCGATCATCGCGGTGTCGAACTCCGGCGGCATGAGTCCTTTGTTCAGCTCGTACAGGTACATGTCCACGCTGTTGCCTTCGTACTCCTCGCCGTCGATGGTGCCCACGAACGAGACGAGCGCGAAGTCGTCGGCCTCGATGGCCTTGTCCACGGTCTCGAGCGTTGCGAAGCGGTCGCGGCTATAGGCGATCTGTGCGTCGATCTCCCTGTCGCTGGACTTTGCGGGCTCCACCGTCACCGTGAAATCATCAGCCGAGGAGAGCTTCAGCTCCGGCCGCGTGAGTATCTCCGCGGTGAACGTGTAGGGCTCACCGGCGACGACCGCGTCGACCTCGCCGGTATCCGGCGACTCGATGGGACGGATGTCGTTGTCAGACAAAGCGCGCGCGTAGTACGTGGAGATTATCTCCTCTTGGGCATCTGACAAGATCGCGTCCCGGCCAAGATGGTTGTCCAACACGGGGCGGGGTGCTTTGCCCTTGCGGAAACCAGGGATCCTGACGCTCTTGGCCGCCTCGGCATAGACAGAGCCGATGACTTCGTCCACCTCGGCAGCGCTTACCGTGACGGTCATCTTGACATGCTGTTCATCGATACGCTCGACGTTGGTTTCCAACGGTCCTCCTGACATGTAGAGCTACTGTTCGTTTCGATGGAGCGAGAGGCCCCGGGAACTATCGTGGTGCGGGCGAGAGGACTTGAACCTCCACGAGTCTCCTCACCGGAACCTAAATCCGGCGCGTCTGCCATTTCCGCCACGCCCGCACGGCAAGACCAAGCACCAACTATAACAAAAAGGCGGGGCATTATCGCCGCCTACCTTTTCGTATATGCATGGTGAGCCATGCAGGGTGAGATCCATCATCAGAGCCGTGTCTAGATGAACAGCTGCCCAAAAGCATTGAACGTGTAGCCGATGATGATGATCCCGGTCACCACGATACCGAAGAAGGTGGCCAGAAGCGGGGTCTTGACCACCTTCTTGAGCATGATCAGCGACGGCAGGGACAGCGCGGTGACGGCCATCATGAAGGCGAGCACCGTGCCCAGACCGACTCCTTTGCCCACAAGCGCCTCCGCTATCGGAAGCGTGCCGAAGATGTCCGCATACATAGGGACACCGACGCCGGCCGCGATGATGACCGCAAACGGGTTCTTGTCGCCAAGCACTGCCGAGATGAATGTGTCCGGTATCCAACCGTGGATGGTCGCCCCGATGCCTACACCGATAAGGACATAGAGCCACACCTTCTTGACCACGTCGACGGCCTGGTCGCGAGCGTAGGCCAGGCGGTCGGCCCTTGTCAGTTCAGGCAGGTCGGCATCGGCAAGATGGCTGCCGAACACGAACGGCTCTACGTAGCGCTCAAGCTTCAGGCGGCTGATGATAAAGCCACCGATGACAGCGAGTATCAGACCGACGACCACGTACGCGAGCGCGATGCTCCAGTTGAAGATGCTTGCAAGGAGCAGCACCGAGGCGAGATCGACGAGCGGGGACGAGATCAGGAACGCGAACGTCACACCCAGCGGCAGACCCGCCGAGGTGAAACCGATGAACAACGGGATAGACGAGCACGAGCAAAACGGCGTGATCGTCCCGAGAAGAGCGCCAAGGGTCATGCCCGTGATCCCGTTGAACCTGCCGAGGATGGTTTTGGTCCGCTCGGGAGGAAAGTAGCTCTGCACATACGAGATGACGAAGATCAATGCCGAGAGCAGAACGAATATCTTGACGGTATCGTAGACGAAGAACTGCAGGCTGGAGCCGAGCTTGCCCGTGAGTGACAACCCGGTCACGTTCTCGATGACCCGGCCAACCAGTTCGTTGAGCCACGTCATCTTCAAGAAACTCTCGTTCATCCAGGATAGAACGGCGCCGATGAATTCGAACACGGCCTATCAGCCCCTCTGTAGAAGCGCGACGAGATCGTCGACGGAGGGGACACGACCCGAAACACGAAGCTCACCGTCCACGATCAGCGCCAACCTCGATATCTCCATGCTTTGACTCCTCCTACATCGATGTTCATCGAATTATAAGACGACAGTGCAGCCGCATTCCTGCCCGGCTCTGGATCTCGCGTGTCCAACGGCGAAAGCTCTTCATGTCCGCCGATGTCGCTGTCATCACGGTGGTGCAGCTTGTTCGATGTTTGTCGAACTATACGATTGCCAGACTAGACCCACACGGAACGAGAGTCAAGGCGCATCGTGAACACAAAAGGCCCCCGACCGGAGTCGGGAGCCTTTGTCGTGTCGATGGTGGGCCGTATAGGGATCGAACCTATGACCTTGGGATTAAGAGTCCCCTGCTCTACCAGCTGAGCTAACGGCCCAAGCAACGCTTGGTAATTCTACCTGCTTCGTGCAAAAGCGCAAGTTCACCGGTTCAAGAACCGGATGGTTTGAATGGGGTGGGTAACGGGACTTGAACCCGCGGCCTCCGGAGCCACAGTCCGGCGCTCTAACCAACTGAGCTACACCCACCACGTCAAAGACTTGGCACGCCCGGAGGGATTCGAACCCCCGACCTAGAGATTAGAAGTCTCCCGCTCTATCCAACTGAGCTACGGGCGCATATATACGCCCACCCAGGTGCCGAAGCGATACGGTACCTGCGGGACGTGCTAGTTGTCAATGGAGCGGCCGACGGGACTCGAACCCGCAACAATCAGCTTGGAAGGCTGATGCTCTACCAATTGAACTACGGCCGCATCCTGGTCGGGCCGGCCGGATTCGAACCGGCGGCCCCCTGCTCCCAAAGCAGGTGCGCTACCAAACTGCGCTACGGCCCGACAATACTCTTCAGACCCATGTCCTCGGGCTGCAGGAGCGAAGAACAGTATAGAGGCGCACCGTAACGCGCACAACCACAAGTCTGAACAGCTACTGGACGTCTTGCTCTTGCAGCGCGTCACGCAGACCGCGAAGTGCCGAACCACGATGGCTTATCGCGTTCTTCTCCTCGAGCGTGAGCTCGGCCATCGATCTCCCGGGAGCATCGAACGGCAGGAACAGCGGATCGTATCCGAAGCCGCCGGTCCCTCTCGGCGATCTTCCGATAGACCCCTCGCAGGCTCCCTCAGCGACCGTCTCCCCGCCCTCCGGATATGCCAGGACGACCACGCTGCGGAATCGAGCGGTCCGGTCCTCATCGGCGACATCCTTCAGCGCATGGAGCAGCTTCCTGTTGTTGGCGGCGTCATCGCCGTCCGTGCCCGCATAGCGCGAGGAGTACACCCCTGGCGCGCCGCCCAGCGCGTCGACTTGCAGGCCGCTGTCGTCCGCAAGCGCGGGCATGTTGAAATGCCTGGCATACGCAACTGCTTTGAGCCGCGCGTTCTCGAGGAAGGTCGAACCCGTCTCCTCCACGTCGAGAGACTCGCAACCAAGCTCGGCTGCCGTGGTGAACGCCAGAGAAGGAAGATCGATCGTGGACCTGATCTCCTCGAGCTTCCCCCGGTTGGAGGTGGCGACTATGACCCTCATGGGCTCAGTCGCCATAGGTCTCAAGTCCCTCAGCGATGACCTTGCGCTGCATCTCGATGAGGCGTCCCGCACCCCCGAGGGAGAGGTCGAGCATGTCGTTGAGACGCGCGCGATCGAAAGGAGTGCGCTCCCCTGTGCCCTGGATCTCGATGAGCCGTCCTTTGCCGTCGACAACCACGTTCATGTCTATCTCGGCCACGCTGTCCTCGGAGTACTCCAGGTCCAGCAGCAGCTCTCCGTCGACCATACCCACCGACGTCGCGGCCACGAAGTCGATCAGCGGCAGAGACTCGATGCGGCCGGCGTCCTGCCAGCGCTTGAACGCGTCGTGAACGGCGAACAGCGCGCCGGTGATAGCCGCGGTACGCGTGCCGCCATCAGCCTGGATCACGTCGCAATCGACGTTCATCGTGTACTCGCCGCCCATGCCACCCATATCCACGACGGTGCGCAACGAACGCCCTATCAGTCGCTGGATCTCATGCGTGCGGCCACCGGGAGCGCCCTGGTTGATCTCTCGACGGGACCTGGTGTGTGTGGATGCCGGGAGCATGGAGTACTCGGCAGTCACCCATCCCATGCCTGAGCCGCGTCGCCAGCCGGCGACGTTCTCGGACATGTTCGCCGCACACAGCACCCGGGTGTCGCCCAGCTCGAACAGGCACGACCCGTGCGCGTGCTTCAGGTAGCCTCGTGTAAGCCGGATCGGTCTCAATTCATCATTCGCGCGTCCAGAACTGCGCAACATGTGCTGGTCCTCCTTATGGGAACGTCAAGTCGAAAAGCTCATCGGCCACGATAACACGGCCGTTGAATATCTCACGTGCCTCATGCGCGGCAGCTGCCCGATCCACCGATGGCCACAGGTGGGTGAGCACGAGCGTACGCACATCCGCCCTCACCGCAAGCTCCGCTGCCTCCCCCGCCGTCATATGCGCGACCTTGCCCTGATACTCGGCGGGAAGGGTCGCTTCGGCAAGCAGCACGTCCGCGCCGCAAGCCGCCGTGGCCACGCGTTCATCGGGCGCGGTGTCTGAGGTGTAACAGAGGATGCCGGCCTCATCCATGATGACAAGCGCGTATGTGGGCTCGACGTGGCGCACTTCGAACGGGCGTACCGTGAGGTCCCCGACGACGATAGTATCGCCCTCCACCATCTCGTGCACCACGAACGCCTCGGCGAGCTCCGTGCGTCCACGCTCCGAGAGGACCGCCCCCATCCGCGAGAAGAGGCCGGCCGGCATGTAGAGCGGCATGGGAGGCATCGGCCCATCCGGGGCGTACCGCAGCGCAGACTGCAGGGCGTAGATGTCCGCGAAGTGGTCGATATGCTCGTGTGTGATGAAGACGGCGTCCAACTCCAGCGGGTCCATCACCTTCCCCAGGTTGGAGAGCACTCCGTTGCCGCAGTCCAATAGCACAGCTGCGTCATCCGTGCGGACCAGGTGCCCTGCGCACGCCCTGCCGGCATCCGGGTAGCTCGCCGCCGAGCCGAGGACCGTCAGTCGCATGGCCGGCCCACTGCCTCGAACTCCCGCAACGCCTCTTCAAGGCGCGCATCCACGAGCGGCTCCAGCTCATCGAGGCCGACATGCACGATGTCCTCGATACGGTGCCGAAGGACTCGGCCACCCAGAAGCGCGAACTCCCCTTCGTCGCCGGTGGTCGCAAAGCGCTCGTATCGTGCCGACGCCCCGGCAAGCTGACCGCGCGCCGCCAGCATGTCGGCAACCTCGCGCGCGGTCTCCTCGGCAGAAGAGATCAAGCGGACGTTGAAGCCGACGACCTGCTGTATCGCCGCCGAGAGGAGCGGGAAGTGCGTACATCCGAGAACAAGCGTATCCACGCCGTTTCGCTTGAGCGGGTCGAGGTAGTCGCGCGCCATCTCGTAGAAGGACGGACGGATGAACACGTCAGAGGACTGGGAAAGCCAGTCTTCAAGAGTGCCCGGCCCCATGCGCAATCCCTGCTCGACAACATCAACGAAGCGTGGCGTCGCCACCGAGAACACCGTTGCTCCCGCGTCCATCTGCCGCACTGCGCGGCTATAGGCGCCGGACTCCACGGTCCCCACTGTCCCGATAACGCCCACCTTGCGGTTCACGGTGGCCTTCACCGCCGCGCGCGCACCCGGCTCGACGACGCCCACGACCGGGACATCGAACACCTGCTGCGCCAGGGAGAGCCCTGCTGCAGTGGCGGTGTTACATGCGATCACCATCAGCTTCACGGGTTGGGCGGTGAGCCAGGTGCCGATCTGCAAGACGAACTGCCGGACCTCATGCGGGTCTCGCGGCCCGTACGGACAGCGTGCCGTGTCACCGAAGTAGACGACCGACTCGTCCGGCAGCGCACGCATGATCTCTCGGGCGACCGTAAGACCGCCAAGGCCGGAATCGAAGACGCCGATGGGAAGTGTTGTATGCATGGGAGCAGTATAGCCCTCGTGTGGGCGCGTCACACGCGTCCTGCGAGGCGCTCCAGCTCGGCACCGATGTCCTGTACCGGAAGCACCTTGCGGGCCGCACCGGCCTCGATGGCCGACTTGGGCATGCCGAACACCGTCGAGGTCTGCTCATCCTGCGCGATGGTGAAGCCGCCCGCATCGAACAGAGACTTCAGGCCCAGCGCGCCGTCTGCGCCCATGCCGGTGAGCAAGACGCCCACACCACGTTCCTTGCACGTGCGGGCAACCGACTCGAACAGGTTGTCCGCCGAGGGGATGTAGAGCTGCCCCTCTCGGAGCTTTGTGAAGTGGATGCGATTGCCGAAGACCTCGGTGTTGATGCCGGTGGGCGACACGTAGACCCGGCCACTGACGAGATCCTCGCCATCGGTCGCCTGCACCACCTTGATGGCGCAGCTCCCGTCCAGCCACGACACCAGACCCGGCACGAAGCCATCGGCGATGTGCTGCGCCACAACGATAGGAAGAGGAAAATCAGCGCGAAGCCCGCCCAACACCGCCAGCAGCGCCGTGGGACCTCCGGTGGACGACCCGATCGCCACCAGTGAGCGGGAGCTGGCCAGCAACGACTCGGTCGAGGGATACACCGGGCTGTCCGGGCCGACGCGCTTGCCGCGCATGTGCGTGATGACCTTCACCCGCGAGAGCACTTTGACCTTGCGGATGATATCGCGCCCCATCCGCTCGAGGTCCGCCCAGTCCCGTGGTTCAGGCTTCTTGACCACCTCGAGGGCACCTGCGGACAAAGCGTCGAACGCGCGACCCATGCCCTCGCCGTGCACGGAGCTCGAGACCACGAGGATGGGGGTAGGCGTGTACGCCATGATCTGCTCGGTGGCGGCCAGACCGTCCATCCGTGGCATGTGGATGTCCATGGTCACCAGGTCGGGGCGCAGGCTCTTGACCATCTCGACGCCTTCGGCGCCGTCGTGAGCGAGCCCGACCACCTCGATCTCCGGATCGCTGCTCAGTATCTGTGCGAGTAGGTCCCGGGCGACCAGGGAGTCGTCAACAACCAGAACGCGTATATGACGCGGCGCGGCCAATGGACCCTCTTTCGTCAGTTGATGGGGCTCTAGCGGATCAGGCGCTCGACCGTTTCCAGCAATGTGTCTTGGTTGAATACAGACTTCGTGATGTAGGCGTCAGCACCTGCATCGATCCCCTCGGCCTTCTCCTCGTCGCGCTCAAGAGAAGTGACTATCACCACCGGAATCTGCTTGAGCAAGTCGTCCGACTTGATGGCCTTGGTGAGCTGGAAGCCCGTCATATTGGGCATCTGGACGTCCGTGACCACGGCGTCCACCCTGAGTCCTTCGCGCAGCCTGCCAAGACCGAGCGCGCCGTCGACCGCGGTCTCCACCTCGTAGCCGGCGGCTTCGAAGATCGACCGCTCCAATTCGCGGGTAGTGAACGAGTCCTCGCAGATCAGGATCTTCTTGGGGCCGGTCGTTTCGCGCTGCTTGGTGCCGCCCGCCTGACGCACGCGCATGCCGGTCGCCCGTCGGCCGTTGTACATGAGCTCCGGGACATTGAGGATCGGAACCACCTGACCTGCGCCAAGTACCGTCACCCCGGCCACATTGTCCACATGATGGAGATGGGACCCGAGCGTCTTGATGACGATCTGCTGCTCGCCTACCAGGCTGTCCACGATGAACCCGAGTCTGTGTCCCGAGAAGCCCACGGTAGCGATAGGGATCTTGCCGCCCGTCGCGGGCGCGCCTTCGATACCCAGGACCTCGCGCAATGGTACCAGCGGGATCGTCCTTCGCTGCCTCCGGATGACCTCGCGCCCCTCCACCTTGATGATCTCGGACGGCGAGACACGAAGCGTCTCTTCTATGGATGCGGTGGGCAGCGCGAACATGCGATCTCCTACCCGCAGCATGAGCGCGCGTATGATCGCCAGGGTCAGCGGGATGGTGAGGCGGAACGTGGTCCCCTCGCCTATCGTCGACACAAGGTCCAGTGAACCTTTCAGCTTCTCGACGACGAACTCGCGGACGACGTCCATTCCAACCCCGCGGCCCGATATCTCCGTGATGATCGCGCTGGTGGAGAACCCGGCCTCGAAGATCAGGTACTGCGCCTCCCGATCGCCCATCGCCTTGGCCTCAGAAGCCGAGATGTAGCCCTTCCGGACTGCCGCGGCTTTGACCTTTTCGGGGTCGATCCCGGCGCCATCGTCGGAGACCTCGATCACGATGTGATCGCCCTCTTGCCGCGCGGCCAGATGAATGGTGCCCGCTGCAGGTTTTCCCGACCTGACCCGGTCCTCGGTGGACTCCAGTCCGTGGTCGACCGCATTGCGCAGGATATGGATGAGCGGGTCGTTGATCTCCTCAAGGACCTTCTTATCGAGTTCGGTGTCTCCGCCCTCGATGACCAACTCCACGTCCTTGTTGTACTGGCGCGCAAGATCGCGCATCGCCCGAGGGAAGGAGTTGAACACCGTGCTGACCGGCAGCATTCGCAGAGACATCGAGTGCTCCTGCAAGTCTGCCACGACCGTGGATGCCCGTGCGGTGTCATCAACGTAGTCTTTGGTGGTGGCAAGCACCAGACGCTTCAGATCGGCCACCTGTTCATCAATGAACTCGGCGTCCTCTCCAAGCTGATCCCCGCTGGCAAGAAGCGCGCTGGCGTACCGGGCCTTCATTCGAGCCCACGACTGGGCCAGATCATTGATGAGCACCTGCTCGCGGCGCATGTCTTTGACCCGCTGCTCGGCCTTGATCTGGCCGATGACGACCTCGCTCACCAGATTCAGCAAGTGGTCGACCTGGCTCGTTTTGATGCGCACAGTATGCTGCACTTTGCTCTGCAGCTTGTCGTCCCGCACCGCCTTCAGCGGCCCCCCGGGCGCGGAACGGTCATGCACTCCGGCCTCGTGCTCGCTCTCCTCGTCGGCATCCGCCTCCGTGGCGCCCGCGTCCTCACCGGCCACAGCGGGCACATCAGGCGCAGCCCCGGCGTCAGATGCCGGCATCTGCGCGACCGGCGCACCGCCCTCTGTGACGGGCATACCGCCCTCGGCAACCGCCGAGAGCCGGGCGGCCAGATCCGAGATATCCACTTCCGCAGCGGCAGGCTTTCCGGCGTTCTCCGAGAGGAACACGATCATGTCCAGCGCCTCGAAGAAGCTGTCTGACATGTCGGCCGTATAGGCGAGGTCTTTGTCGCGCACTTTGACCATGATGTCTTCAAGCTTGTGGGCCACATCAGAGATCTCAATGAGTCCGACCATGCGCGAACTGCCCTTGAGAGTGTGGGCGTCTCGCAGCATCTGATCGATGAGCTCGCGGTTGCCCGGATCCCCCTCAAGCGTGATGACGCCTTCATTCAGCCGCTGAAGGTACTCAGTGGCCTCTTCCTGGAATTTCCCTATGAACGCTGACCGGTCAAACTCGACCATCCGGGGCTTCCCTCCGCTGCGTTTGCTAGTCGACGATCCTGAAAGCGGCGCCCACCTGGCTGGACTCCTTGGCTATCGTAGCCAGCTGCTCGGCCGCACTGGCGACCTGCTTGCTGCCTGCAGCGGTCTGCTGGGCTACAGCCGCCACCTCACGCATCGCCTTGACCACCTGCTCCGTGGCGCTCTTCTGCTGCTGAGTGGCGCCCGAGATCTCCTTGGCCGCGACGGTGGTCTGCTCGATCATGTCGAATATCTGCTCCAGGCTGTCACCGGTGACACCCGCCAGATCGACGCCGGACTGCACCTGCCGCAGCTCCGCTTCGGTGGCGATCACCAGGTCGTTCGCCGCGCTCTGGATCTCGGTCATGATCGTCTCGATCTCGCGTGTGGACTCAACGACGGACTCCGCAAGCTTCCGGATCTCGATAGCCACCACCGAGAAGCCCTTACCCGCCTCACCGGCACGCGCCGCCTCGATCGCGGCGTTGAGGGCCAGGATCTTGGTCTGATCGGCGATGCTGTTGATGATGAGGAGGACCTGACCGATCTGTTGACTGCGCTCTCCAAGCGAGAGGATCTTGCTTGCCGAGGACTGCGAACGGCTCTTGATCTCCTCCATGGCGGTCAGAGTGTTCATGACGGCCTGCTGACCGGACTCGGCGCTTCCCAGCGAGGCCTCGGCCATACGGACGACCTGGTTCGCGTTGTCTGCGATCTGGCGATAGGTAGCCGCAAGCTCCTCCATGGTCGCTGTGGTCTCACTGATGGACGCGGCCTGCTCGGCGGCGCCGGAAGCTTGCTGTTCGGTAGCCGAGAGGATCTCGCTTGATGCACGATCGAGGCGATGCGAGGACTCCTGGGTCTGTGTGATCAGATACACGATGAGATCGAGCATCTGGTTGTATGACCGGGCCAGAACACCGAACTCGTCTTTGGACTCCAGCTCCACCTTCCTGCCGATGTCGCCCTCACACGCGGCACGCACGCTCGTGGCCACTTCAGTGAGGGGCGCCATGAACCGCATGCCCACCCTCACGTACACATACACGAAGATGATGGCCGCGATGGCGAAGGCCCCGATGACGATGAGCAAGTCCGTGAACAGGTCGGTCCGGTCGGTGATGCGGTCTTTGAAGACCAGCCACGCCACAACGACGGCAGACGTGTTGAGGCACAGTATCAATCCAAGATTGACCAGCGAGTACTTGAGCAGGAAGGTACTCCGGATCTTGTCAATGAGTCGCCGCATGCTGGGTTCGCTCCTTGCTATTCGTTCTCGCCGATGGGTCTAAGGATCTTCTCAAGATCGATCACGCCAACCAGGTTCCCGTCAAGATACACCGAGCCGCTGACCCAGTCCGCATGTCCGCGATCCACAACGGAAAGAGGCGGCTCCAGCTCACCGGAGGCTACCTCCACGATGTCGCCGATCTCGTCCACGATGAGTGCGCTCACGCACTCCTCCGTCGAGGCGACGATCGCACTGGGCTGTTGGGCATCGGGTGCATGGTCCGGATGCTGTGGGATGCGCATGAGGGTCGCCAGGTGTGTGACCGAGACGATCTCACCCCGGATATTGACGACACCCAGGATGTAGTCCGGCACCCGGGGGATGGGAGTGATGCTGTACTCGTTGTATATCTCCCGGACGTCCTCGATCCTCATGGCATACCATTCATCGGCCAGCCTAAAGAGCAGCAGAGACATCAGATCGAGCTGGACGTCGGTTTCGCTCTCGCTGGCAAGAGACTCCGCGCGTTTCCGCAGTATGTCCATCGCCGAGGGCGAGAGATGATCGAAGCCGCTGTTCGTCGACTGACTCATCGGGCTCCCCCATCAACGAGCACGTCCACCGAGTCCAGCGCCGACTCCGGGACAAGGCGCTCCGGGTCGAGCACGAACAACAGTCCGTCAGCCAGCCGGGAGACGCCGAGCAACTTCTCGGACAACGCGTAGAGCTCGGATGGCGGCTGGAGGGTCGTCTCGCTCACGTCGATGACGTCGACGACCTCATCCACGATGATTGCGGCCAGGCGCTCATTGACACGTGCGAACACAAGCGGGGTCTCAAGCTGCAACGGCGCCGATGGCAGTCCCAGGATCACTCGAAGGGCGATCAGCGGCACAACGGTCCCGCGCAGGTCGATCATGCCCGCAAGCGCAGGGGTCGTCCCAGGAACAGGCGTGAACTCCACGATCTGCTGGATCTCCTGAACCGACTCGATCGGCAGCGCATAGCGCTGGCCGTCCATCAGAAAGACGATCACCTGGGTCAGGACGGCACCAAGGGGTGCATCCGCGCGCTCGGACTCCGTGGCCTCACCCACAGGCGCAGAGTCCGAGGAGCCCTTCATCTCGGATCCTGTTCTTTGCTTTCGCGACACTCAGTCTCCTTTGTCAGTCCGAGAAACGCAGTACCCTGTCAAGCTCCTCCGCGCTCACTTCACCGGACGTCACACGCGCCAGACCAGAGGAGACCAAAGGACGCATACCTGCTCTGACGGCAGCGGCCGTGATCTGCGACGCAGAACCGTTCGACGCCACAGTGGCCCGTACCGTCTCGTTGAAAGGCAGCACCTCGAATATGCCGGTGACACCGCGGAAACCGGTCTTTGAGCAGTTGGGGCAGCCCGAACCCGACGTCGAAGTCAGACCCTTGGGAGCGCCGGGTATGCTGGAGGCAAGGCTGCTGGCCGCCTGGGAACTGCAGCTGGGACAGTTGACACGAACAAGCCTCTGGCCCACTCCCAGCGTGAGCGCAGCTGCCAGGCTGTGCGGCTCGGCGCCAAGGTCGAGCATGCGCCGAACGCCCGAGGAGATATCGGCCGCAGGGAACGTGGCTATGACCAGCTTGCCCAGCCCGGCGGCCTCAACCGCGAGATGGACGTCCTCGACGGTCCTCAGTCCATCCACCGCGATCACGTCAGTGTCCTGCCGAAGCCCTGCTGCGATGAAGTTCGCGGCCGGGATCGGCGACCCGGGGTTGACCATGACCTGCGCCACCGCCGGTATCTCATAGTCCACCGAGCGTTCTACCGAGTAGACCGTCTTGCCTGCAGATGCAGCATGCGCGATCAGCGCATAGTAGGTGGAACTGCCTCCACCGGCGACGGGTGCGGCCACCAGCAGGAGTCCCCTGCCACGCTCGACCATCGCTTTGAGGGCCCGCTCCTCGGCATCTGACATCCCCAATTCGCCAAGCGACCTCGGCTGGGGGCGATGCGGGGCAAGTCCGATGACCAGCCGCTGCCCGGATATAGTGGGCACCACCGAGAAGGTAAGCACCACGTCCTTCTCGGCGATATGGGTGTGAACGCGTCCCAGCGCAGGC
>JBFHJN010000044.1:0-21536 GCA_041595875.1 Coriobacteriia bacterium | reverse complement strand
GCGCTTCTCATGGCGCTCAAGACGGCCTCGGTGGCCCTAAGGAGGCGGTCGTAGATGCGCACACGCAATCGCACCCGATTCCGCCGGACCACCGCTATCTGCATGCTCGTCTCCATCGCAACGCTGCTCGTATTGCCGGCGATCGCGCTGGCTGCCGATACGCTCGTGACGAGCTACGATCTACCGGGCTTCTGGATGCAGGGTAGTAACGACGAAGGGTACTTCTCGGCAAGTGGAGAGTACGGCGACATCGACGGCTGGGGTGGGACGGCGGATGTCTTTGTCAAAGCCTTGACGCCCGAGAACCCTTATACGGGCTTGCCCGAGGAGAACTTCTACACGTCGTTTGAAGACTTCGCCTCGCGGTCGGGCGGGTCGGTGACGCTTTACACGAGCGGCGACCAGGTAGCGGTTCAGGTGGACTACGTGTGGACCGGCGCGCAGAAGACCACTCTCGGCGGGCTTGAGGCGTGGTCGAACATCGGCGTGTACAAGAGGTACGCGGACCCCGATGCCGAGATATACAGCAATTGGTTCCAGACCGAGTACCAGTACTGGATCCCCATCAACGACGATGGAGGTATCTATGTCTCCGGCGGCGGATACATAGCGGCCGACGAGTCCGAGGCCAACTTCAATGCGATGACCAACGACGTCGAGTCGATCCTTGCCTCGCTGCAGTTCAACGCCTCCGGTGCAAGCGCGGGCCCGGCGACTCCGGCGGGTGGCACTTCCTCGCCCTGGCGCACGGTGACCGGTGGCATCGGCGCCGTGGCTGCCGCAGCGATCGCGATCGCTGGAGCTGCCGCAAGCGCGCGCGCCAAGAACGGTGAGGGCGACCCTGATCCGAACCAGCCGGTGGGTTACGTGCTGCAACTCTCGGCGAACCGACTCACCGTGAGCGAGGCGCACTCGGCCACGCTCACCGCGCAGGCCTTCCGGGTCTTACCCAACGGCAGCTATCAGCCTGCTCCGGAAGCCGCGATCACCCTGAGTCCCCCGGCGGGCGTGAGCGTGGAGCCCGCCAGCGCATCCGGGACGCTCTCCGCGCTCGTGTGGCAGACCGGCACCGTCGCGTTGGGCGCCGGGATCTCTGTCCAGGCGGCAGCACCGCTGGGCATGACCTCTGCCACCGTAGCGGTCGCCGCTGCCGGCATCAGTCGGATCGCCACGCGTCTTGAGCCTGCCGGCAAACTCGAACTGCGCACGGAAGGCGACGATTCGATCACCCTTGTGGCTGCCATCGAGCTTGTGGGCGCCGACGCGATGAACCCGGCACTCGACGCCGCCTCTTTGCGTGCATCCATCACCTTTGCTGAAGACTCCGAATGGCTTGAGATCTCCGTGCCTGTGGATTATGAGGACGGCAGAGCGATCAGGGTGCAGGCATCCCGGCCTGACTCGTCCACCTTCGTGCAGCCGCCTGAGACCGCCACGGTGCGTGTGAGCGCTCTGGTGGGGGACAAGCCCCTCTCGGCGGTCGTGCCTATCACGCTCGCCCGCCTGCCCAAGGTCGAGGTATCCATGGACCAGGTCTCGCTTGCCGCTGATTCAGGGCAGAGCGTCGAGATGAACGTGTGGGTGGAAAGCGGCAGCGGGATGCAGTGGCGTTTTGACACCGAGTGGCGCGAGGGTTCGCGCCTGATCGCGACGCCTGATATCACCTCCACGGGCGCGACGACCGCCACGCTCACGCTCACCGAGAGCGCCGGCGACCGTTTGGATCCCGCGCGTCCGCAGACCGCGTCCACGCTCGTGGTGCTGGCTGTCACCGAGGACCTCCCGCCGCTCAAGCGTGAGATCGAGGTGATCGTCACGCAGGAGGGGCTCTTCATCGACCGCACCAACGTCGACCCTTCCACCGGAGCGTTCAATCTGAAGGCCGATGGCAGCGCCACGCCTGCCGAGATAGACGTGCGGGTCTTTGTCCGCGACACCGCCACCAATACGATCTCGCCCGACATCAGCCTCGCGCAGCGGGTGCACCTTGAGATAGGCAGCGAGGTGGGGACCGCGGGCTATGCGGGCCTGAAGTCGGGCGGGCTTCTGACCGAGGCCAAGGGTGTGCGCCCCAGCAATGTGCCGAGTGCCACATTCCGGGTCGCCATCGAGAAGCAGCTGCCTACCGGCGGCGAAGCGTTGCCGGCCGCCCTGCGTGCCAGCGTGCCCGGTCACGATGAGGAGCACTTCAGTGCGCTGGTGCCGCTCAGGCTGTTGGGCGTCAACACCGATCCCTTCTCGGCGGCATGGCAGATAGAGCTCGACGGCTGTCGTGACGTCATCCAGTTCTATGTGCCTCATGAGTACCAGGAGCGTTTGTACGCGCTTGTCAACGAGCGCTCGCTCACCATGGGCGCCGAGGGCCTGTACCTGATGCGCACGCAGCTCTGGAGCTTCGCCTTCGACCAGCTCATGAAGCAGAAGCACGAGCACCTCGACGCCGCGTGGTGGTACCAGCAGATCGAGGACACGCTCGACTGGGTCTCGTGGTGCGGCGACATCGCCTTCGGCGTGGCAAGCGGCACGTATCTGGGAGTCGTGGGCGCGGTCGCCATCGGCATGCTCAAGCCGATGCTTGTCTCGGCTATGGAGGTCTGGCTTGCCGGTGGGTCGCTTGAAGACTGGCTTGCCGCACAGACGTCCATGCTCACCGGCACCGCCGAGGGACTCCTCACGGACCCGGACGTGCTCTCCAAGCTCACTGCCGACAAGAAGGCGCTCGCCTGGGCGTTGTTCATCGCGTACTACTTCGCCAAGGAGCTCTACAACGACCCGGACCTCTCGGTCACCAACGCGATGAAGAACGTGGGCAAGCAGCTGCGTGACGAGGGCCTCATCATGTTCCTCCGCCACATCGCCAACATGAAGTCCGTGCGCGGGCCGGGAGCCGACGCGGGATCCACCAAGCCCGATGCGCCGACGAAGAAGCCCGATGCGCCCGAGGCCAAGCCCGATACGCCTCAGAAGAAGCCCGACGCACCCGAGAAGAAGCCGGGCACGCCTGAGAAGAAGCCCGACGCGCCTGAAAAGCCGGGGCCCAAAAAGCCCAAAGCCTCGCCTGCGGAGCGCGCCGCCTCCATCGCCGACGACATCGCGTCCAAGACCGCCGACGGCAAGCCGCTTGACCGGGCGACCGTGGAGCGGATCATGGTCGATCCCGATGCGATGCGCGAGCTCAAGAAGAACAACCCCGAGGCCTGGAAGAAGATCAACGAGACCCGCGCGAAGGTCTACGAGGGTCACGACGCCGAGCTGAAGGATTGGATCGAGAAGAACGTGCCCGAGGCCGAAGGCAGGCGGGTCGAGATCCGCAGCGTCGGCACCATAGACGGCGTGGATCGCGACTATCGTGCCGGCTACGTGACCGAAGGCCCGGACGGGAAGCAGCGATTCATCGAGTTCAAGAAGGAGAAGTGGGCGGGCGAGTCCCAGCGGATCTTCGCCAAGGAGACCGGCGGTCCCACCGATCCCAAGGGCGCTGCCAAGTGGGCGAAAGACCACCAGCAGCTGGCAACGGACCAGTATCACGCCGAGGCGAGCGTGGACATGGCCGACCAGGGCACGATCTACAACGAGAAGACCCGCAAGTGGGAGAAGACCCAGCTCACACCCAATGCCGAGCTCGTCAAGCAGGGCAAGTCCACGCTGATCGACCCGGAGGGCTACGGCAAGACGTACGAGACGAAGGTGGCCGAGGCCTATCACGAGGGCAATCGCCTCGACGCGTACGCGCAAGCCAACAAGGCGGTTCACTCGCTGGAGTGCGTCCGTGACGGGTACGACGCGCAAGGCTACGAGATGAAGAACCTGCCGCCCAACGTCGAGGAAGGCATGCGGGTCGTCAAAGACGTCCAGAGCGGGGACCTCACGCCTGAGCAAGCCGAATCACGGCTCAGGGACCTGAAGTACGAAGGCGGTCTGCCGGACTTCATGGAGAAGGTCTCCGGGCAGTTCGGGGGTTTGAAGTGGGCGAGGAAGGCCTAGCCAGGGCTGCCTAGCCACGCCTGGACATGCCTAGGCGGGTTCGTGCCTGTCAGCGCTTCTGCGCGTCGTCTCATAGACGGCGAGCGCACGCTTGCGTGCCTCGGCATGATCGATGATGGGGCGCGGATAGCTTTGGCCCAGCGCCACCCCCGCTGCCGAGAGAACCTCGTCCGGCGCCTCCCAGGGGCGGTGGATCCAGCGCGTCGGCATCTTGGCGAGCTCCGGCACCCAGCGCTTCACGTACGCACCGTCGGGATCGAACTTCTGGCCCTGCAGCACAGGGTTGAACACCCTGAAGTACGGTGCCGCGTCCGCGCCGCACCCCGCCACCCACTGCCAGCCCAGCGTGTTGTTCGCCAGGTCCGCGTCGGTGAGGTGCTCCCAGAACCAGCGCGCTCCGTCCTGCCACGGAAGCAGCAGGTCTTTGGTGAGGAAGGAGGCGGTCACCATGCGTACGCGGTTGTGCATCCAGCCTGTCTCGGCAAGTTGGCGCATCCCTGCGTCCACCATCGGGTAGCCTGTGCGGCCTTCCTGCCAGGCGGACATCCCTTCGGGGTCGTCGGCCCATGGGAAGGACGCGAATCGCTCGTGCAGCGGCTGTTCGGGAGTGAGCGGGAAGTTCACCAGCAGGTGATAGGCGAACTCGCGCCAGTAGAGCTGCCGCACGAACGCGGTCACCTGAGCCTGGCCGATGTCTCCGCCACCGGCTGCGAGCGCGTCGCTTGCGGCGTGCCACAGCTGCCTGGCGCCTATCTCTCCAAAGGACAAGTGCGCAGACAGCCGAGAGGAGCCATCGATGTCGGGACGGTCTCGACCCTCGATGTAGGAGCCGACGAGCTCGTCGAAGAAGAGCCGCATCCGCGCATGCGCTCCGGCCTCGCCGGGCTGCCAGCCGTCGTCACTGCCCAGGTCGACGCGGTCTCCCGGCTCCAGGACGGCTTCCGGCGGTAGCCCGCCCGGCCACACCTCGGGAGCAGGCAGGTGTGACGGCGCCGGAAGCGGGGCGGGAGGTTCGCCCAGCTGCTGGGCGGCACGGAAGAACGGCGTGAACATCCGGTAGGGCTCGCCTTGGTTGTTACGCAGGTCGTCAGGCCGACGCAGCAGTGCCGCTTCGTGTGAGTGCACCTCAAGTCCGGCGCCCGCCAGGTGCGCCACCACGCTTGCCTCGGCGCGACGCAGCGCGGGCGCATGCCTGCGAGCCAGGTGCAGCTCGCCGGCCAGCGTCTCGGCGGCAAGGGAGGGGAGTATCTGGTTGGGATCGCCCGTGCGGATGATGAGCCGCGAACCACGCGCACGCAAGTCGGCATCCAGAGAGGCCAGCGAGCGCGCCAGCCACGAGCGAGCAGCGCTTCCCTGCGGCCAGTCGCCGTGCGCTATCGGCGCGTGGATGTAGACCGGGATGATCCGCTCGGCAGACGCAAGCGCGGCAGAGAGCGATTGGTTGTCTGCAAGCCGCAGGTCGTTTCTGAACATCACGATCGCGCGTCTGGTCATCATGGATCCTTTACCCGGCGTAAATGGGTCCTACAGAGTAGTTGCCCATCTGCCCGCGACTCATTCAGCCGATGCCAGTAGCGGTGCTCGGGTATCAACCCATGGAGCGCATCTTCAGCCGAGGAGAACATGTGGCCCAGATCATCACGAGCAAGCCGTCCGTGGGAGTGAGCGCGTGCCTGTTCAACTGCCCCGTGCGCTACAACGGCAAGAAGCTCAACGCCGTGGGCAAGCTGGGCCGTGAGCGGGCCGATTTCGTCTTCACCCCGGTGTGCCCCGAGTGCATGGCCGGCTTCGGCGTTCCCCGGGAGTCGATCCATCTCACCGGAAGCGGCCAGCAGGTGCTTGCCGGGACCGCCGCAGCGCGCAATCACCACGGCGTCAATGTCACCGGCGATCTCATCGCCGGTTGCCAGGCCAGCATCGAGGCGTTGGAGCGCGCCGGCGTGCGTGCCGTCATCCTCAAAGAGGAGTCACCCACGTGCGGGTTGTTCAAGGCCCGCATCGGCAAGAAGCGCCGCGAACAGGTGACCGGCAGCGGAGTGTTCGGGGCGATGCTGCGAGAGAAAGGCTGGTTCCTCATCCCGGACAAGGCGTTCGACTCGGCGCTCACCTGGTGGGACTGGCGCAGGCGTCTGCATGCCTGGCTGTGGCTGAGCGACCGCTCGCTGCAGACCAACGGCGAGCTCACCGATGCGTGGCATGTGGTGAAGTTCATCGTGCAGGAGACCGATCGGCCCTTCGCCGACGAGGTCGGCCGTGCGCTGGCCGGACTGCCCAAGAATGCGCCGCCGGAGCTGCTGGAGAAGCACCGCAAGACGATCTTGCACGGGCTCGAGCGTCCCACGACGCGCGCCCGGGCCACGCAGGCGTTGTGGAAGACCTACGCGAACCTCAAGAATCACGGTAAGCTTGAGGGCGTGGACCTGCATGACCTCACCGTGAACTCACCCGAGGTGCGGCGCAATGTGACGACGATAGCCGCCGAGCTCACCTCTCTGGAGCGCGTGGCGTTTGAGAACGACCTGTTGTTCGGCACCAGCCCGGTCATCTACCGGGACGCGCGACGCGTTCGCGCACAGGCTGCCCCGAAGACCGACACTCAATAAGGAGGCACTCATGGACGCACTTGAAGCGATCATGACACGGCGCTCAATCCGCAAATTCACGGATGAGCCTGTCAGTGACGAGCGGATCGAGGTCATCTTGCGCGCTGCGATGGCCGCACCATCTGCGGGCAATCAGCAGCCCTGGCGGTTCGTGGTGGTCAAGGACCGCGCCATGATGGAATCCATCGCGCAGACCACCCCGTATGGCGCCATGCTGCGAGAAGCGGCATTCGCACTGGTCATCGGTGCCGACGTCCATGACCTCAAGCATGCGGTGATGTGGGAACAGGACTGCTCGGCGGCTACGCAAAACGCGCTTCTCGCGATCCACGCGATGGGTCTTGGGGCGGTCTGGCTCGGCTTCTGGCCGAAGAAGGAGCGCGTCATGCCGCTCAAGGTCGTGCTGGGCATGCCGGATGGCGTGGAGCCGATGGCCGTCCTTGCGGTGGGCTATCCCGCCGAGGAGAAGCCGGCTATCGATCGCTACGATGCCGAGAAGATCCGGATCGACCGTTGGGAGTGAGCGAGGCCGCCCTCCTCTCCGCTCGCGACCTGCGGGCGGAGCGTCCCGGAGATGATGGCCCCGTCGCCGTGCTGGCCGGTATCGACCTCACGCTGAACGCCGGCGACGTCGTCGAGCTTGCCGGCCCCTCGGGGGCGGGCAAGACGACGCTGCTGCTCGCACTCGCGCGCCTGCTCCCCGGAGTCACCGGCGATCTGCACCTTGCGGGCGTCGCGGCGCGCGACATCCCCGCCGCACGCTGGCGCACGCGCGTGGCGCTGCTGCCGCAGCGTGCCACGCTCGTGCCGGGCACCGTCGCCACCAACCTGCGGCTTCCCTGGGAGCTCCAGGTCCGCTCGCAAGATGAAGCGCCGGGCGACGGCGCCCTGCGCGATGCGCTCACGGATGTGGGTCTTGGCGGCGTGTCGCTTGACCGCGACGCAAGCCGCCTCTCGGTTGGACAGGCGTCGCGCATCGCGCTGCTGCGCGTGCTGCTCACGCAGCCTTCGGTGCTGCTGCTCGATGAGCCGGACGCCAGCCTGGACGATGCTTCGGCCGCGCAGGTCGCGCGCAAGACCGCCGCGTTCGCCGCAGCCGGCGGGGCGGTGCTCCGCATCAGCCACGTGCGCGCGGACGCAGCGGCGTGCGTCCGCTACCGCCTGGAGCACGGGCTTCTTACGCAGGTGAGCGCATGAGCGCGGACGGCGCCATCGTCATCGGCTGGTGGGAGCTCACGCTCGCGATGCTGTTCGTGCTCGTGACGGGCGGGCTTTCCATCGCCATGAGCCTGAAGCTCGAAAAAGACCTCGCCATCGCCACGGTGCGCACCTACCTGCAGCTCATGGCGCTCGGCTTCGTCTTGCGCTGGGTGTTCGCCAATCAGACGTGGTATATCGTCATCGCGCTCATGCTGGTGATGATCACCGCCGCCGCGCGCGTCGTCCTCAAGCGTGCTCCTGACGCGCCGCCGGGTCTGTTCGGCAACGCGGCGCTTTCTATGGCGCTCACCGGCTTCACCGTGACCTTCGCGGTGACGGCGCTCGTGGTGCGCGTGCCAACCTGGTACGAGGCGCGCTACGTGCTGCCTATCGCGGGCATGGTGGTGGGCAACTCCATGACTGGCATCGCTCTGGCGGTTGAGCGGGTGTTCTCGGACATGGAAAGCAGGAGAGACGAGATGCTGGCTATGACCGCGCTGGGCGCCACCGCGTGGGAGGCCGCGCGGCCCTCGGTGCGCACCGCGCTGACCGCAGGCATGATGCCCACGATCAACTCGATGGCCGCCGCAGGCGTGGTCTTCATACCCGGCATGATGACCGGACAGATCCTGGCCGGCGCCGATCCGCTGGAGGCCACCAAGTACCAGATAGTCGTGATGCTCATGATCAGCGCGGCCACCGCGATAGGCGCGATATCGGCCGTGATGCTCATGTATCGCAAGCGCTTCACAGATGAGGGCGTCTATCTGGAAAAGGGTTTGCGTATCCAGGGGCGTAAACCCAAGTAAACGGTCTCGTGTCGCTTGCCCGATACGGCGCGCGCACATACACTACTTGTGCGCGCAGCCCGGGCAGAGGTGGCCCGTTTGGCCGTATCTGCCCCGTCAAGGAGACTCATGACCGGCTTTGAGCTCTATCTGAAACGCAATGCCAGGAAGTTCGACGCCTACCTTGCGACGTTTTTCAAGAACGGCTCTCACGCCGACATGGAACGCTACCTCTATTCTCCGCTGCGGCAGTTCTCCGACAACGCGGGCAAGCGGCATCGCCCGCTCATCTGCCTGCTTGCGTGCGAAGCGGTGGGTGGCGATCCCAAGACGGCGTGGCCTTCGGCTGCAGCCATCGAGCACTTCCACACCGCCGCGCTCATCCACGATGACATCGAGGATTCTTCGCTCACTCGCCGAGACGAGCCGTGCATGCACATCACCGAGGGCCTTGGGCTTGCCATCAACGCCGGCGACCTCGCGCTCTCGCTTGTCTGCGGCACCGTCATCGACGATGAGGGCCTTGAAGACGGCATCAAGCTGCGCGTCCTCTCCGAGCTCGTGGGGATGACCACCCGCACCATCGAGGGTCAGGCGCTTGATATCGGTTGGGCGCGAGACGACCGGTTCGACCTCTCGGTGGATGACTACCTGGTCATGGCCAACCATAAGACGGCGTTCTACTCGGGAGCGATCCCGCTTGCCGTGGGTGCCATGGTCGGCGGCGCCAGCGATGTGCAGGTGGAGCTGCTGCGTGACTTCGGCATGGCAACGGGTCTGGCGTTCCAGATCCAAGACGACGTGCTGAACCTCGTGGGCACCAAAGAGTCCACCAAAAAAGACTTCCGAAGCGACCTCACCGAGGGCAAGCGCACGCTCGTGGCTATCCACGCGCTGCAGTTCTCGGTCCGGCGCGAGCGCCTGCTTCAGTTGCTGTCTTCGCGCACCACCGACCCTGCGGAGCTGCAGGAGATCGTGGACATCATGACCGAGGCCGGCTCTGTGGACTACGCCAACGACTACGCGTGCGATCTGGTCATCTCGGCAAAAGACCGTCTTGCCGCGTCACTGCCGCCAAGCAAGCCGCTCGATCTGCTGCTCTCGATGGCGGACTTCTTCGTCAAGCGCAGCAGCTAGCGCCGCCGGTAGGCCGCTTCGTGCGGTGCGACTGCGATGTGAGCCCGTACAACGGGTATCCTCTACGAAGGAATCTCACACGGATAGGAGCACGCCATGCGCGCAGTCCCGGTTTCTGACGGCATCTTTTGGGTGGGCGCGATCGACTGGAATCTTCGCGACTTCCACGGGTACGAGACGCCCCGCGGCACCACCTACAACGCATATCTCGTGCGCGGCCAGAACATGACCGCGCTCATCGACACGGTGAAAGCACCGTTCGTGCCCGAGCTGCTCTCACGCATCGCCGATGTCATGGACCCTGCCCAGATAGACCTCATCGTGGTCAATCATGTGGAGCCCGATCATAACGGTGGACTGCCTGCCGTCATGGCCGCGTGCCCCAACGCGCGTGTTGTCGCGTCCGGTTCCGGCGTGCGCGGCGTGGCCGAGTACCACGACGGCCTGGTGGTGGAGCCCGTGAGCGCCACCGACGTCATCGACCTGGGCGGCAAGACGCTGCAGTTCCTGCCTATGCCCATGGTGCACTGGCCCGACTCGATGTTCACGTACTGCGCCGAGAGCCGCACGCTCATGCCGAACGACGCCTTCGGGCAGCACATGGCGTCCTCGGCACGCTTCGCCGGCGAGGTGGGTATGGAGCTGGCGCTCGAGGAGCTGGCCATCTACTACGCCAACATCCTGATGCCGCTGGGCAAGCAGGTCACCAAGGCGGTCGAGAAGGTCGTCGCCACGGGCTGGGAGATCGACGTCGTCGCTCCCGCGCACGGCGTGATCTGGCGCGGCGAGGAGTTCGGTGCCGTGCTGGAGGCCTACGGCCGCTGGTCCCAAGGCGAGACGGTCGCAAAGGCGGTCGTCGCCTACGCCACGATGTGGGGCTCCACCAAAGCGCTCGCCGAGACCATCGCCGACGGCATCGCTGCCGAGGGCGTGGCGGTCTACGAGTGCGACCTCACCAGCACAGCCATAGCGCAGGTGACCCACGAGCTCCTCGAAGCCCGGGCGCTCGTGCTGGGCTCTCCCACTCTGCATCATGGCATGCTCTACAAGGTGAGCGGCTATCTCACCTGGCTTGAAGGACTGCATCCCGCCGGCAAGCTGGGCGCGGTCTTCGGCAGCTACGGCTGGGGCGGGGGAGCGGTCAAACAGATCACCGGGCGCATGGAGGCCATCGGCTTCGAGATGCCCATAGAGCCTTTCTCCGAGAAGTTCCGTCCCACCGAAGACGACCTTGCGGCCGCGCATGCGTGGGGCCGGGAGATCGGCAAGGCGATCAAGGACGGGGCGAGCGAGTAGCGCACCTGGTCTGCAGTGCCCCTCTGCTATCGTGGGTGCAACACGTCACCAAGACCCCGAGGGGGAGACCAGATGGACAACATGGGCTACGGCATGCCGCAACAGACGATGCAGCCTCGCAACGACCCGCAGTACGTCTCGTATCTCGAGCAGCGGATCGCGGCGCTTGAAGCGCGGATGCCGCGCACCAATGTCGTGAGTCCCAAGTTCTGGACCCGTGCCTGGGCCATATACGGGCACCTGCTGGCGCTCGGTCTGATCGTGGGTGCGATCGTGGGCACCATCAGCCTCATCCTCTCGCTTCTTGGAGTCGCGCTGCTTGCCCCAATGGCATCCGGCTACTAGTCCTGCCCGCATGAACCGCTAGCGCAAAGGAGCCCTTGCGTGGACGTATTCAAGCCGAAACCGTCGCTTGGTTGGTTGTGGTCGCTGGGCCTCGCTCTGCTTGTCGCCGCCTCTCTTGGGCTTGTAGTGGTGATGTCTTACCTGGAACCCGAGGAGCAGGTGCCGCTTGCCATCTGGCTTATGCTTCTGGTCATCGAAGTGCCGCTTGTGGCGCTGTTCGCGGTGATCGCTGTGTACTTCCCGTCTATGCGCTACGAGTTCACCCCCGACGAGCTGGTGATCAGCTACGGGCCGATCTTGCGGTATCGCATTCCGTATTCGGACATGACGGGAGTTCGTCGCGAGGACCTGGCCGCACAGGCGTGGTCCAGCATGCGGTGGCCCGGGTTGGCGCTGTTCAAAGTCCCCTACAGCAAGCTCGGAACCATCAAGATGTGCTCCACTCGCATGAACACGGGCGTCGTCCTCATCGAGACGAAGCAGGGACTCTACGGCGTCTCACCTGCCGAGGAGGACCGCTTCATGGACACCGTGCGGGTGCGGGCTCGCATCTCCTGAGCTTTGCGGACGGCGTCCCTCACATTCAAGGAATCGCGTTCTGGCGACGATGATTATCTGGAGATGACCAATCCAACTACTGCGAGGTTTCTCGGCATGCAAAGGAATGAAGAAGGTTTCACTCTGGTAGAGCTGATGGTCGTTGTGCTCATCATCGGCATTCTGGTGGCTATCGCTGTCCCTGTTTTCAACAACGCTTCTGACTCCGCTCGCTTGCGTACCTGCCAGTCGAACCAGCGCCTGATAGAGGGTGCCGCTCAGCAGTATGCGATGACAAATGGCGGGCTTTGGACGCAGACCCGTCTGTTGAACGGCAACAACACGGCCAACAGCGTCGATCAGCTTGTGCCCAACTACGTGAAGGCCGCCCCCAAATGCCCGAAGAGCGGTCTGTACTATATGGTCGACGCAACCGGCACGGTCATAGGTGACCGGAGCGCCGCTGGCTGGACGACTGATCACAGCCACTACTAAGATTGCCCCGGAGGGACTCGGCTTCCGGGAGGCGCATGTTGGACACCACCACGCAGGGCCGACGCGTACTGGTCATGGCTGTCGGCGTGGCCGCCCTCCTTGTCGCGACCGTCGCCGTCCTGGCGGCCCTGCTCATCCCGGGCGGTCAGCTTCTCCAGACCCAAAGCCCCACGTCCGCGGTCTCCTCGGGAGATGCGGCTATTGCAAGCGCTTTCGAGCGTCAGCTAAGCGATGTGCAGGTCACCGGCGAAGGTGTGGTCACAAAGACGCTGTCGGATGACACAGAGGGCGACAGGCACCAGCGCTTCATCCTCATGCTCGCCTCGGGCCAGACCTTGCTTGTCGCTCACAATATCGACATCGCGCCACGGATCGACAGCCTGCAGGTGGGGGACCCCGTCGCGTTCAGCGGGGTGTATGAGTACAACGACCAGGGAGGACTGGTGCACTGGACGCACCATGACCCGGATGGCGATCATCAGGGCGGATGGCTCAGACATGAGGGTGTGACGTACCAGTAGCCTAGAGAGGGCGGGTGTGAGCGTGGGTGACACGGAATCTGTGAAGGCCATGTGGAGTGCGTTTTCCGCAGCGCATCCCCGGCTCATGCAGGAGGCGGCCACTTGCTCGGCGTGGCACTTTTGCAGCACCAAGGCCGATGCGGACGAACTGGCGGATCTGGTGCTTGCCGGAGTGAAGCGCGCCACGGCAGGGGCGCTGTGGTCTTACGAGGCCGAAGGCGAAGAGATCCCTCGTGTGGGCGACCTGAGCGTCATCACGGACTGGGAGGGCAACGCGAAGTGCGTGATCCGCACGCTGTCTGTGGAGATCGTACCGTTTGAGGATGTGTCCGAGGAGTTCGCTGCCACGGAAGGGGAGGGCGACGGCTCTCTTGAGTACTGGCGCAAGGGGCACTGGGCGTACTTCTCGCAGGAGCTTGCCGAGCTGGGCCGCGAGCCGGTATTGGACATGCCGGTGGTGTGCGAGCGCTTCGAAGTGGTGTATCTCGGCGAGTGATGGGCCCGAAGCACTAGACTGGAGTGGAAGACAACAGATCAGGCCGTTCTCAAGATGCCCAGGGAGTGCTTCTGAATGCAGTACAGGTCGATGCCCGGTTCTGACGACAAGCTTTCTGTTCTCGGCTATGGTTGCATGCGTTTCCCTACGCGCATGGGAGCGGCCAACCTGATAGACAAAGACGCGGCGTTGCGCCAGCTCAAGCTTGCCATCGAAGGCGGCGTGAACTACCTGGACACGGCGTATCCGTACCACATGGGCGCCTCGGAGACCTTCCTTGGTGAGCACGTGCTGTCCACCGAGCTTCGCAGCAAGGTCAACATCGCCACCAAGCTCCCGTGCATGACCATCAGGAAGAGAGAGGCCATCAGGCCCACCTTCCAAAAGCAGCTTCAGAAGCTGCAGGTGGACATGATCGACTACTACCTTCTGCATTCGCTCAACGGTCAGACATGGGATCTCATGGTCTCGCTGGGCATCATGGAGTTCATGGATTCCATCCGGGCCAGCGGTCAGGTCCGCAAGATGGGCTTCTCGTTCCATGGGATGAAAGACGATTTCATCCGGATCACCGATGCCTACGACTGGGATTTCGTCCAGGTGCAGTTCAACATCCTGGACGAGCAGTTCCAGGCCGGTATCGAGGGCATCCGGCATGCGCATGCCAAAGGTATGGGCGTGATCGTGATGGAGCCGCTGCGTGGTGGCTCCATCGTGGGCAAGATCCCGCACGAGGTGCAGAAGATCTACAAGACCGCCGAGGTGAAGCGAGAGCCTGTGGACTGGGCGCTGCGCTGGATCCTCAACCATCCCGAGGTCACGATGGTCCTCTCGGGCATGAATCAAGACGAGCATATCCGGCAGAACATCGATATCGTCTCGGATGCGCTGCCAGGCGGCATGACAGAGCAAGAAGAGCGGATCATCGCCGATGTTCGCGGTGCGTATGACGACTTGCTGCAGGTGGGGTGCACGGGCTGCGCCTACTGCATGCCGTGCCCGGCGGGCATCGATATCCCCGCGGCGTTCAAGAACCTCAACGACGCGCACATGTTCTCCAAGTCGAGCGCACGGATCTATCACGCGGCGTACATGGGCATCAAGACCGCGGACGGCGAGCCGCACTGGACATCAAGCTGCATAGACTGCGGCAAGTGCGAGGCGAAATGTCCTCAGTCCATCCCGGTGCGGACCGTCTTCAAGCAAGTCCAGAAGGAGCTTGAAGGACCGCTCACCAAGACGATCGCCGGCGTCGGACGGGTGCTGCTCAACAAGAAGGCAAAGCCGGATGTCGCAGACGCGGAATAGGAGCGGGGCCGGACCCGCGTCCGTCGATCCGGACGATACCTGGATAGCCATCGACTTCGAGACCGCCACCTCTGAGCGTGACTCCGCGTGTTCTTTGGGAGTGGCGGTCATAGCCGAAGGGACGGTGGTCAGTACCGCGGACTGGCTGATCCGGCCTCCGGGCAACCGCTACGATCACCGCAACATCGAGGTCCACGGCATCACGCCGTCGCGCACGCAAAGCGCGCCCACCTACGCGGAGCTCTTCTCGGCGATCGAGCCGTTCTTGCAGGGGCGCCGCGTGTTGGCGCACTGGGCCAGCTTCGATATCTCGGTGCTGCGCGCGCTGCATAGCCACTACCGGATCCCGTTGCCGCAGACGCTGTACACATGCTCGTGCCAGATGGCGAGACGTGCGTTCCCGCAGCTGCGCAACCATCAGCTGCCAACGGTGTGCGACCACTGTGGCATCGTCTTGCAGCACCATGACGCTGCATCCGATGCCCTGGCCTGCGCTCATGTGGCCTTGAGCTGCCGAGACGCCCTGGGCGTGGCCACGGTGCAAGACGCCGTCGACCGGCTCGGCTTGAGGCTAAGTAGCCTGTAGGGGACCTACGTCGAGCGTCGCTGCTCGTCCAACAGCAGCGGCACGTCGCCGGTGCGCACCTTGCCGCGGTAGAGATCCTCGCCGAAGCGCTCGAAGGCGGGCACCGTCACCAGGCCGTCCACGCGGCTTGCGATGCGGGCCAGCAACTCGTCTTCGGTGAGATCGACGTCGCTGGCCAGCAGGATGATATTGCGGGTGTTGTCGCGGGTGTCCTCGGCGATGCCTGTGGGGAAGGTCCACACGTTGCGCCACACGTTGGAGACGGTGCGATGCAGGCTCCTGAAGGGCTTGCTGTGGCTGCCGTACACCGAGCCGATGATGTTGTAGGCGATCACGCCGTCCGCACTCATCCTGTCGCGGCATGCGCGCAAGAACTCCTCGGTCATCAAAGGACGCGGGATGTGATCGTCGTTGAACGCGTCCACGATGATGATGTCGTAGGTGCCCGGGGTCATCAGCAGGAAGTCGCGGCCGTCGGCGGCGGTGACATGCAGGCGTTCGTCGTCCGGCAGCTCGAAGAACGCATACGCCACCTCGATGACTTCAGGGTCTATCTCGGCGACATCGATGTGCATGGCGGGGTAGTCGCGCCACATGCGTTTGACCACCGAGCCGCCGCCCAGCCCGATAGCAAGCGTGCGCGCGGCGTCGGGTTTCACGGCGAGGGTGAGGTGGAGGTAGCCCACGTATTGGATGTCGGTCTCAAACGGGTCGTCCAACCGCATGGAGGACTGCTCGTTGCGCTCGAACTTGAGCAGCCGTACGCCGTTGCCGTCTATGACGCGGACCCGGTGGAGACCGGAATGGTGTTCGTACACTGGTCGCCTTCTGTCGCGAGACGTTCGTTGCCCCCGAGTATAGCTGCCGTGTAGGGTGAGTGGTGCCAGCAGGCCGCAACGGGATTGGACCGGTGATCGACGTGAAGCTGGACCAGGATACGGAGACCTATCTCCTCGAGTCGATCCAGCGCTTCTTTGCCGAGGAGCTCGACGAGGACATTGGCGAGCTCAAGGCGCGTCTTGTGCTTGACTACTTCTCGCGTGAGATAGGCCCCAGCATCTATAACCAGGCCATCGCCGACGCTCAGAAGCACATGGAAAGCGCGGTGTTCGACCTTGCAGGCGTCGTCTACGAGCCGGAGTTCGACTTTTTCAAGAAGCGCTGAGAAACGCAACGAGCCGGACGTCGGGACGCCCGGCTCGTTTCTTCGGTCTTGCGCCTATCCCCAGGCTGTCAGGATCGGCATGTACTTCTCGGCAGTCACGGTGATCGCACCCACCGGGCAGAAGTTGGCGCACATCTGGCAGACCTGACACTCGCTGGGGTACTTCGCCACCGCCTGGTTGGACTTCTCGTCAAAGCGGAAGACGTCGGTGGGGCAGGTGACGATGCACGTCTTGCATCCCATACAGCGCCGCACATCGATGTTTTGGATGGCCATCTGTCTTCCTCTCTACTCTAGCCCGAGGAACGCGAGTTCTCCGGGGAACCTGGACGTATAACGGGTCTGATAGTCAACGGTCATGTCCGGCCACCACTTCTCCGGGATCATCTCTTTGCTCAGCGCCATGTCGCCGTTCTCATCCTGCTGGATCAGCACCCAGGCGAGCCAGTTGGCATCGTCGCGGGCGGGGTAATCCTCGCGGTAGTGCGTGCCGCGGCTTTCCGTGCGGAACAGCGAGGCCCGCAGTTTCATCTCCGCGTTCAGCAGCATGTTCTTGGTCTCGTGCGCCAGCTTGAGGTCGTGCGTGTCCGAGGCGACCAGCATGGGGACCATGTGCTCTTGCAGGAACATGATCTGCGTGAGCGCGGCCTGCAGGCGGTCTTCCTTTGCCACGTGGAGCACGTAGTAGGGGAACATCGTGTTCTGCAGCAGCTGCGTCACCCATGCGGGGGAGTAGCCGGTTTCACGGTTGCGCGGAGCGAGCACTTCGGTCCTGACAGCATCGAGCGTGCTGTCCGAGACGTTCGGCGCCGAGGTCTTCGCGGCATAGACCGCCGCACCCGCGCCGGCACGCGCACCCTGCACGGCCGAGCCGGAGCTGGAGAGCCCCACACCGGCGTACGAGGCGCCGCAGAGCATGGAGGCCAGTCCGTCGCCGGCCGCCCATAGCCCGGGCACGTTGCTTGCACCGGTCATGTCGGTGGGCCAGACGCCTTCCGCCTTGTGGATGCCCAGCCCGGTGGCCGCGCCTCCTACCTGTACGCCCTGGGACTGACCGGGCATCGAGCCGCCGCCCGATTCGCCGCCCGGTGCTCCGCCGCCGGATTCGCCGTCAGGAGGCGCGGCCGCAGCCATGCCGCCCTCTGATTCGCCGCTTGGGGGTCCGCCTTCAGGCCGTTCGCCCGCGGAGTCGCCGCCGGGGGCACTGCCTTCGGAGTCACCACCGGGAGCGCCGCCCATGTCGCCGGAGCTTTCACCGGTGTGCGCGCTGATCGCCGAGGAGAGCAGCATGCCGCCGCCGGCGGCGCCGTGCGTCTCGGAGACGCCCGCCGTCCACATGCCTTCCCACTGGCCGTAACAGTCGGCGGGTGTCTCGGCAGATGTGAAATGGAAGTCGTTGAACTCCTTGCCCGAGATGGCCGATCCCGCGCGGTACGCCATGGCATCGCCGTCCGAGGTGAGGCCCTGGATGGGGAAGCCGGAGGCCTTGAACGAGCCGGCGCCTGCGCACAGGACGGTGGCCTTGGCGACCACGGCAACGGTCTCCTCGGTGTCCATCGAGAAGCCGATGGCACCCACGACCGTGCCGTTGTCCATCAGCAGCTCGGTGAGCATGGTGCGCTCCACCAGCCGGACGTCGCTTTCTACCAGCTTGTCGCGCAGGGCGAGGTGCGGGTGGCGCAGCGACGGATCTTGGAAGCCCCACTCGGTCATGTCGTCCCAGCGCAGCTTCGAGTCCTCGAACTGCAGCTCTAGCCAGTCGGGGTTGTTCAGGTACTCACTGGCCGTGGCAACACCCGTGCGCATGGTCTCCTCGTCGTCGCCTGCCGCGGCGTCGAACACGTTGAAACCGTTGGCCCACGGAGTCTGGCCCGAGCGACCCACGGTGCCCTTGTCCACGAGCACCACGTTCTGGCCGGACTTCTTGGCTTCCACGGCGGCAAACGCGCCGGCGTAGCCTCCACCGATGACGAGCACGTCGGTGTCGATCCGGGAGAGCGGCAGCTCTTCAACAGCGGCCACAGCCTCGTTCTTGATGAGAAGTCCGCCCATTCCGGCGAACGTGAGCGCTGCAAGGCCGAATCCTGTGGTCTTCAGGAAGTCCCGCCTATCGAGGCCCTTCGTTTCTTCAGACATCTTTCTGCTCCTTGTCTTGTTGACTGACTAAGCAGCGTCAGCGGCGGTCTGAGCAGCAGACTGTGCGGCCTTGCGGCTTTTGGCACCAGGGAGCATGCCCTTGGCTACGTTCGTCATCCAGCTCCAGTGCATTGCGAAGTGGATGAGCCCGCCAACGATCATCACCAGGCCGGAGTACAGGTGCAGCGTGTGCCACACGCCGTAGCCAAGTCCCAGGAACGTCGCTTCCACGGAAGCCGTTGCGAACTCGATCGCCGAGAACGGCACCAGGAATGCGACTGCGCTTGCCCCGGCCACGAGGAACGCGGCGGCGATGACCAGATCGATCACGAAGAGTGTGCGTACCTTGCTCATGTCCATCTCCTCCATCTGTGTGGCCCTGCTGATCAGGCTCTAAGGAGATGGTGCGTGTTGCGAATTCAAGCCACATTCCAGTGAGGTTACGGTATCGAAATCCTACTGCGCGGCAGGCAGCGTGATTTCGAAGACGGTGCCGGACTCGTCGCTTGAAACGGTGATCTCTCCGCGGTGGACGTCCACGATCGCCTTCACGATGGCAAGTCCCAGCCCGCTGCCGGGAATGGCGGCTGCGGAGCGTGCGCGATGGAAGCGTTCGAAGATGAGCGACATGTCTTTCTCGGCGATGCCAAGACCGGTGTCGGCAACGCGTAACAGCGCGCTGTCGCCCTTGCGGTCCACGCTCACTACGACCGTGCCGCCTGCGGGGGTGAACTTGAGCGCGTTATCCACCAGGTTGCCCAGCGCCCTGCTGAGCGCCAGCGGGTCGCCCAGCGTCCGGACATCCTCGCTGCTCAGCTGCGCCGTCAGGCTGATGCCGGCCCGCTCCGCACGCGAGGAGGCGCTGTCCACGGCTGCCTCGGCCAGCGCCTTCAGGTCGACTTGCTGCTGCTCGGCAACCGCGCCCACGGATTCCAGCCGCGAGAGGGCCAGCAAGTCGCGTGTGAGCTTGCCTACCCGCTCGCTGTGGCCCAGCGAGCGCTCCAGCAGCTCGCGGACGTGCGTTTCGCTTGAGGCGTCTTGCGCCAGCTCCAGGTCCGCCTGCAGCGCTGTGAGCGGCGTGCCTATCTCGTGCGCCGCGTCGCCGGTGAAGCGGCGCAGCGAGTCAAAGGTGTCTTCGATCCCCTCGGCCATCTCGTTGAATGCCGAGGCGAGCTGCTGCACTTCTGCGTCGCCCTGCACGGTGGCGCGCACGGACAGGGCGCCGGCGGCCATGTCGCCACTGGCGCGCGTGAGTTCCGCGATGGGGGCGCTCACGCGGCCGGCCAGGATGTAGCCGAACAGCGCCGCGATGATCACGGCCAGCGAGCCGGCGATGGCCCACGCCCACACGATGCTGGTGATGAGGCCGGCGCCAGCGTCGGGACCGCCGGAGATCTCGGCTTGCAGCAGCGCGGGGCTCCCTGCGGGACCCAGCGGCTGGGTGAGCGTCTCGTCTGAGATCGCGGTGGCGACATCGTCAAGCGAGTACTCCGCAAGCACGGCGCCTGTCTCGTCCAGTATCGACACGCTCACTCGGTTGACCTGCCCGAACTGCTCGATCTCAGCCTGCAGCGCGGCGTCGTCTTCAAGATCGAGCACCCGGGTGTCTCCAAGCCGGGCGTTGAGACTGCGGCCCGCGTCTTGCAGGTACGTCATCTCAAGCTGCGTGAAAAACGGCGGGAGCACGAGCGCCAGTATCGCCCCAAGCAGCAGGGCGGTGAGCAGTGCGATCCCCGCGTACTCGCGAGAAAGGCGCGTCCTGAGCGATATGGGTCTGGACACTGTGCTCCTTTGGCCGGTTGCTCCGTCAGTTGTTCAGCTTGTAGCCCAGTCCGCGCACGGTGGCGATCAGCTCCGGCTCGGCCGGGTCGCGCTCGATCTTCTCGCGCAGCCGCCTGATGTGGACGTTGACCGTCTTCTCGTCGGACAGATCTGCCGAGTAACCCCAGACCGCTTCCAGCAACCGGTCGCGGCCAAAGACCTGCCCGGGATGCTGCGCGAAGTGCACAAGCAGCCTGAACTCGGTGGGGGTGAGCACGATGTCCTCGCCACCGCGCGAGACGGTGCCTCTGCCTCGGTCGATCACGAGGTCGCCCGCGTACAAGACGTCCCCGCCGGTTGCGGCAAGCGAGCCGTACGCCCTGCGAAGCTGAGCGCGAACGCGAGCGAGGAGCTCACGCAGGCGGTAGGGTTTGGTGAGGTAGTCGTCAGCGCCCACCTCAAGGCCGACGACCTTGTCGATCTCGTCGTCTTGGACGGTGAGGATGATCACGGGCATGCGCAGTCCGTGCTCGCGCATCCGTCGGCACACGTCAAAGCCGGATCCGTCCGGCAAGCGGACATCCAGCAGCACTAGATGCGGGTTGATCTCCTGTGCACGGGTCACAGCGCCCTCGGCGGTGTCCTCCCATACGACCTTGTAGTTCTCTCGCTCCAGCGCCTCGGTCAGGCTTCGAGCGACAGCAGGGTCATCCTCAACGACGAGTATCTGTGTCTCGTTCAGCATGTGATAGTCCTTTCGCCACTGAGCGCACGATCGGGTCGATCCTGGTCTGATACTCGCTCGCGCACTGTGCACGTCAGGTTGTCTCTAGGTTACAGTCCCACAACCTGGCGCGCTTGTGACCCCCGCAAGACGCGCAGCTCCTCTCGCGCTACCATGGGTGCACTCACCAAAGGAGGCATGCATGCAGCTTCGCCCGCACCACATAGGCATCATCGTCAGCGACCTGGAACGCTCCGTCGCTTTCTACGAGGCGCTCGGCTTCACCAAGGCGCTCGTCATCCCCAGCGATGACGACTCACGCACCATCACCTTCATGCAGTTGGACCAGATGCAGATCGAGCTCTTCTGGTACGCCCAGACCCCTCCTTCCATCCAGCACAGCGGCAAAGCACTCGGCTTTGTGCACTTCGCGCTGCAGACCAGCGACGTAGTG
>JBFHJN010000043.1:0-21807 GCA_041595875.1 Coriobacteriia bacterium | reverse complement strand
GCACGTGGCGCACTTCGCAAGCAGCGACACATCGAAGTGGGCGGCCAGGCGGGCCTTATCGGCCTCACGCTCGGCCCACTTGTCGAGGAACGGCTGGACGGAGACGCGGTGCATGTCCAGGCCGATCTCCTCGGGAGAATGACCCATGCCCAACGCCATCAGCTCGGATAGGTAGAACACGGGGACGTTGATGTCCTCTTTGGCGCGCTGCAGCGCAGCCTGGTTGAGGTCGAACTGCTGGAAGCAACTGGGGCAGACGACGACCAGGGCATCCACCTCGTTGCGCATGAGGTCACTCAGCTTGCGTCGCGCGAACGCGAGCGAACCATCGCGCTCACCCACGCGGTCCAAAGCGCCACCGCAGCACTGCATCTTCGTCGCATAGTCCACCACACGGCCGCCCATCGCGGTGATCAGATCCTCCACCTTGTGCGGGTGCATAGGATCGTCCCAGCGGATCGCGGGCTGAGGGCGAAGCAGATGGCAACCGTAGTGGACAGCGATGCGCATGCCCCAGAACGGCTTAGTGATCTTGGACGCGACCAGGCCGGCGCCCATGTCGTCGGCGACCCACTCCGCGAAATGCTCGATCTTCAGGTTGCCGTCGTAGTGGAGGTCCTCGGCGGCCAGACGTTCGTTGATCGCCTCTTTCGTCCGCCAGTCGGTGGCCAGGTGGCTGTAGGCCTCCTTGAACGTGGAGTAGCAGCCGTTGCACGGCGTCACCACATCGAGCCCCGCACCCTCGATTATGGCGAGGTTGCGAGCCGCGGCGGTATAGAACGCGTTCTCGTCGTTGGCCTTGACCAAGACGCCTTCGGGACAACACGTGTGCCCCTCAAGCTCGTGGATCTTCGCTCCCAGGTCATCGAAGACAAGGCGCGTGGCCTTCTCGATGAAGGGGAACCTCGCAGGAATCGTGCATCCCCAAAAGACCGCGAAATCCTTCATACGTACCTCACAGACGGTCGGTAACCTTTGCCGAGAAACGAAAACGCCCACTTCAGACCGGTTGGCCTGTTGTGAGCGTCATTGCTCGTCTCTTCAGTTTGCCGACACGCCGTTGTGCCGGTGCACGGATTCTAGCAGGAACCGTGCCGTCACGCCAATCGCAAGAAACCTCTACGAAACGTCCAATGCCGTCAGTCGTCAGCTTCGGAAGCGAGTACGATCGCCTCGGCCACCTGGCGAAGCCCGAGACGCTTGTCCATCGCCAGCTTCTGGAGGCGCTTGAACGCGTCCGGTTCCGAGAGGCCCCGGGCCATCAGAATGCCCTTGGCACGGTCAAGGACCACGCGCGTCTCAAGCCGCTCGTTCAGATCGGACACTTCTTGTTCCAGGGCGTTGGATTCGGTGAAGCGGGAGATCGCCACCTGCATCGCGGGCAGGATGTCGGCCTTGGAGAACGGCTTGACGATGTAGGCCATCACTCCGGCGGCGCACGCCTGCTCAACGTAGGTGGACTGCGAGAACGCCGTCACCATGACGACGGGAGCGATGCGTTCCTCGGCGATCGCGCATGCAGCCTCGATGCCATCCACGCCGGGCATCTTCACATCCATGAAGATGATGTCGGGGCGCAGACTCCGGGCGAGCCTGACGGCCTCTTCACCGTCGCGCGCCTCGCCCACGACCGTGTGACCCTCCTCCAGGAGCATCTCGCGGAGGTCCATACGTATAAGCGCCTCGTCCTCGGCGATAAGCACCCTCAGCTGGCTCACTCGCCCTCCTTTGCTGTCTCCGGAACAGGCACACGCACGGTGACAGTGGTTCCCCGCCCCACCGAGAAGTCCAGTGTGCCCTGAAGGTCGTCCTCTACAAGCGTTCGCACTATGGCCAGGCCGAGATTGGCATCCTTCGTGACATCGAACCCCGCGGACAGGCCAGCGCCGTCATCACGGACCACCAGATGGATCTCATCGGCAAAGCGCCGCATCAAGACATTGACGGTGCCGCTCTGTCTTTGTCCCAGACCGTGCTCGATGGCGTTGTGCGCGAGCTCTACGGTCACGAGCGCAAGCGACGTGGCGGTCGCAGCCGGCACCAGCCCTGTCTCGCCTTCCACGGTAACGCTCACATCGCTGTCGCCGCCGCCCAGCCCCTGTCGCACCATGTCCACCACGACACGGGCTGCGGCTGCAAGATCGACCAGCTCCTCGGTAGACGCGGCCAGCATCTCGTGCACGACCGCCATGGACGACACACGCTCGACCGCCTCCTCCAAAGAACGGGAGACTTCGCGGCTGTCCGAACGACGCGCCTGGATACGCAGGAGAGATGCGATCGTCTGCAAGTTGTTCTTCACCCGGTGATGCACTTCTCGGATGGTCGCCTCTTTGACCTTGAGCTCTTGCTCGCGCCGACGCACATCGGTGATGTCTTCCACCAAGACGACCGCACCCTCATACAAGTCGATCGCCCGCACACGAAGCACTCGACCGGAGACCTCGACAGTCGCCGCATGCGCCGTGCCGGTACCGAGGACCGGCGCCACCACACTGGAGCAACCCGGCAACTCAACCACGCGCTGATCATCAAGCCCACCGTCCCACCCGGCCATGCGCATGATGTTCACCGCGTTAGGACTGGAATACGTGACGATGCCCGCCCCGTCCACCTCCATCACGCCGTCACCCGCACGCCGCGTGGTGGTGAAGGAGGTCTCGCCGTCCACGTCGACCAGCGGGCCCTGGCACAGCGCATCCAAGACACGCTCCGCCAGAGACATGAAGACGCGCTCCATCTTCCCCGGAGCCTCCGCCACGTACTGGCTGAGGTCACGAACGATGACCCCGTACGGATGCTCTCCCCGTCCGACCGCGTACGCGGACGTGACGTAGGAGATGCCACGCGTGCTGCGCCGACGCTCGCCGTGGACGACCACACCCTGCAGCAAGGCCCGATGGGACTCAGGCTCAGTGTCGGCATCAAGCAACAGCCCGACCCTGCTTGAAGCGACCGCGGCGACCGCGGTCATCGGCCGGGCATCTGCCACCACAAGGAGACCTCCGGCGGCAGAGACCGCGAGGGCGACATCGCCGTAGCCGAGGTCGGCGACGAACTGAAGATTGCCCGCCACGTTCTCAAGATGCATGCGCGCGGGACCCTGGATATCACCCGGGAGTGTCAACTGCGTTTCCATGCCCGGATTATACGTCTTCGGTACTGTGCGCGCCTGTGGTGAATGAAAGACGGAGCATATCCGCTCAGCCCACAGTTAAGACCACTTAGGCTCACACATAGGAATCACATACCGTTCGTCGCTTTCATATAACCTTCCATCACTCAAAGGCCGATTCCAACTACAGGACGTCAAAGGGAAGGTGAGCAGGCAATGGCCAGAGACATCAACCGGGTGATCAAACGGGAGAGCCAGCTAAACCTCATCTCCTACACGATGATCATCGTCTTGACCGCTCTCGTCGGCGTACTGCTCTTCTCGATGCTTGGCAACGTCGACCTGCCCGACCACTGGTTGCTGAGCAACGACATCGTGCGCACGCTCGTGACCGGGCTGCTGCTGATGGTGATCCTCTACCTGGTAGATCAACACTCGCGCCTGCGCAAGGAACTTGTCGCCATCCATGCCGACCTCGAGACGGCAAAGGCCCAGCTTCAAACGGCGTACGACCGCCTCGCATTCACGCACCGCGCTGCCGAGCTCATGACCTCGCTGACCGCCGATACCGGGCTGAGCCAGATCCTCCAGGAGTCCATAACGCACTTCGGCGCCGATGCGGCAGCCGTCGTGGGTGACGACGTGCATCTCTTCTCGGCGGAAGGCATCTCTCCCACAGAGGCCCAGCGCGCCATCATCAAAGTGGCGCTGGACGCAGTGCGGGCCGGCAAGCCGCTGTCCATCGCCGACGGCGAGAACGGGTCCTCGGCCCTGGCCGTCCCGCTGCGGATCGAGGGGCAACTCAAGTCGGTATGCTGCCTGTGGAGCAAGAACGGCGAGTTCGAGGCCGAGCAGATGGAAGGGCTACAGCTGATCGCGCGGATCATCGAGATGAGCATGGAGAACCGTGACCTGCTCGAGGGGCTTCGTGCTCAGCTTGAAGGAACGCTCACGGCACTAGCCCACCTCGTGGAGCTCCGTCGACCCGACTACGTCCGCAGCTCCTCCAGGGTGGCAGACATGGCGGTGAGCGTCGGGCTCTTGCTGGGAATGGGTGGCTCCGCACTCTCCGACCTGCGAGTTGCCGCGACATTGCACGATGTGGGCATGCTCGACGTGCCGGTATCCATCCTGGGCGCAGGTCGTCCACTCACCGTCGAAGAGATGCTCACCGTACAGCAGCACTGTGCGTCCGGTGCCCAGATCGTGAAGAACGCCCACTTCGGCCGAGAGATTCAAGAGGCGGTGTTCTCGCATCATGAGCGGATCGACGGAACCGGCTACCCCGCAGGGCTCCGTGGTGACCAGATCCCCCTCTCCGCCCGGATCATCGCGGTGTGCGATGCGTACGCCGCGATGGTGGCTCCGCGCCCCTACCGCCCAGCCATGTCGGACTCACAAGCTCTATCCGAGCTGAAGAAGGGCGCGGGCTCAGCCTTCGACACACAAGTGGTAGAAGCGATGGCGCGGATCATCGGACACACGAAGGTCACATCTGACGCATCTGCGGACGATATGGCGGCGCTACTGCAGCAGGTCTCCTGAGCAAGCAGTCTGGTCTGGCTGAACTCCAATCGGTATCATACGAAGGCACCTATGTGAACTGACGTGCCTACAAGATACCCGCTCACGAACAGCAGAGGGACCAGCCATTGACTTCCACCGTCTACGTTTACGCCTATGTGGCATTCGCGCTCGCCTATCTGGTATCCGCCGTGGCACTAAGCCTGAAGGCGCTCTTTGTCAGAAAGGTGCTGACGTCGATAGGCCGCGCAGGAGATTCCGACACTACGACGACCACGGTCATGGTGCGCGAGACGCTCGCCGGTGGACAGCGCATGGTCGACTACACGCAACTGGCCACCCTGTTGCCGCTCACCTATATCGTCGTGAGCGTTTTCCTCGGCTCCCGGATCTTGCTGGACCACAGTCACGCAGGAGTGGCCAACGCCGTGTGGATCGCGTTCCCGCTGATCGGTATAGGAGCAAGCATCTTGCTTGCTGTCCGCGGACGTGACGCAGCTCGCGCTGCGGCGGAAGGTGACCTTGACGGGCTCTCCACGAGCGATCAGGCCGCGCTTGCAGGAGAACGGCTCGCCAGCCGACTGGGCATGAGTCTTGGCCTGCTCGCGCTGGTGGTGGTGTTCACGACGCTGAACCTGTGGTCAGTCGCAACGAACTTGGATACACTGCTCGATCTGAACTACGTGCTGTAACAGCTCTCCTCGGCTATAATCCTTCGAGCGAGCGCACACCCACGCCCGGGTGGCGGAACAGGCAGACGCGTCGGTCTCAAAAACCGATGATGGAAACATCGTGCGGGTTCGATTCCCGCCCCGGGCACCACATCATCCCCTGGGAGCGCTGCTCCACTCGGCCGAGAGCTCGCGGGTGGGGACTCCAGGCAGCAACAGGGTGAACGTCGATCCCACTCCATACTCGCTCTCCCCTGTCAGGTCTCCATCAAGCAGGCGTGCAAGACGCCGGGAGATCGAAAGGCCGAGACCGGTACCGATCGGCTTGCCTGTCTGCACCGAACGCGACTGATGGAACTCACTGAACACCTCGGCTAGCTCGTTTGCCTCGATGCCTACGCCCGTATCGGTCACGCTGATCATGACCGCCTTTCCCAACTGCCTGGCGCTCACCCGGATGCTCCCGGAAAGTGTGAACTTGATGGAGTTGCCCACCAGGTTGATGAGTATCTGCTGCAGTTTCACCCTGTCGGTGCACACCTGGAGGTCGGGCTCGATGTCTGCATCAAGCCTCAGTCCCTTCTCGGCCGAGAGCGGTGCCATCGAGTCGATGACCATCGCCACCACGGGTTCCAAGACGAGCTGCTCCACCTGTATGCGTACCGCGCCGGCCTCGATCTTCGTGATATCGAGGATGTCGTTCACGAGCGCCAACAGATGCCTACCGGACGAGTTGACCATCCTGATCTGACGCGCCTGCTCTTCGCTCAGCTCGCCGGCCATTCCGCGCGACAATACCTCCGAGAAGCCGATGATCGAGTTGAGCGGGGTACGCAGCTCGTGGCTCATGTTGGCGAGGAACTGCGCCTTGGCGCGCAGGGCCTCGGTCAGATTGTGGTTCGCCTCTTCCAGCTCGATCGTCCGTTCATGGACCAAGACCTCGAGCATGGCGTGGTGCTCCCGGAGCTGTGCCTCGACCTTCTTTCGCTCGGCCATCTCGGCACTCAACTCACGGTTGGCCGCACTCAACGCATCGGTTCTCATGCGAACGCGCTCCTCAAGCTCATCACGTACCCCCTCCAGCTCCATGATGATCCCACGCCGCTCGTCCATCAGGGCGACGATGATATGCGACATGAGCGCAACTCCGATGAACACGAACTGCAGCAGGATACGGGCCTGAACGAGGTCGCTCCCTCCCAAAGGACCGATGCCCAGGCTTGTGGAGGCGAACACCAGTGGCGCCATCAAGATCAATGTGAAGGCGGCCTCACGCCAGCCGAAGCGCAACACGAGGATCAGCAGGAGCGGGCCAAGCAGGTAGTTGAGCCCCATCTGAAGCCCGCCGGGAAGGTCCAGGAAGATTATCAAGGCGGCGGCGGTGAAGAGGAACAGAAGACCAGCCAAGAACTCCGCGTTGCTTCCTGTGCGCCGGGAGCGATCCTCGGGTTGCAGTAACGCCAATGTGACCGGCGCGAGGAGAACGATGCCCAGAAGATCGGCCAAGAAGAACTCCCCGACTCCCGTCAGCCATTCGACGAGACCGATGTCCAGGGGAATCACAACGAGAGATGTGAGGACCGCGCTGACGGCAGCCAGAAGCATCGCCACTCGCCACATAGTGAGAGCATCCCCGAGAGAGCGAAGGACCGGGCGCGCCCTCCACGACTCATCGGCGAAGCGCAAGGCGAACCACACCGCGGATGCCGATGCGACCGCCAGCAGAACCGCCTGCAACGGGGAATAGCCGAGCCAAAGGCCCACCGCGAGCCCCGCGGGAAGCACGCCGACGACGACCCACGAGCCGTACACAAGAGCAAAGCCCAGTGCAAGACCCTCGGGGAGCCACAGCAGACCGCCGCCGTACATATCCACGACAGCGTACGAGCCCACCACACGGATAAGGACGTAACCGACAGCCACGAGCCAGGGGGCTGTGCTGCTCCTTCGGAGCGATAAGAACATACGGGCTACTCCCGGTCCTTTGCGAGATCAGTCAGGCGCTTGCCCCCGGGCACGCTGACGGTCATCCGCACGACGTGCTAGCGAATACATCGGCACTGCTCCAGCAAGCATCGCGCCACCTAGCACCCAGGCGAAGGGGATAGATACCACGCGTGACAGCCAACCCAGCCCCAGCTGCCCGGCTGAAGCACCCACATCGGCGAAGAGGGAATCCACGGACAGTACCGTCGCGCGTTGAGCGGACGGTATCTGCCGATTCACGAACGCCTGCCGTACAGGCGCGGCCATGCCCATCCCTACACCGAACAACAGGTACAAGACGACGGCGATGATGAACGGCGTGACGCCCAGGGCATCGACAGGCCACAACAACCCCACAAGCCCGATGGCGACGGCAAGCACCGCTTGTGCCGCGGCCACCAGTAGCAGCAATCGGCCCGCGTTCACGCCGCGCTCACCCCTCCTGATCTTGCTCACGACAGCATTGCCGATGATGCTGGCGATAGAGAACATGGCGGTCACAACGCCAGCGACCCAGACCAACTCCTGCGCCAGAAGGTCCAGGAAATACCGCTGCCAGGAGTAGAAACCGAAGATGAAGAACGTCCCCTGTGCAAGCGAAGCCGCCAGCAGTGGCCTTATCACGGGGTTCCGCCAGCCATAGCGCACACTCGCCCCCAGGATGGCTTTGGCCTCAACACCGAAACGACGCCAGACCAACCGCCGCGCGGTGAACCCCGTATCGCGCATGACCGCCGCCGAGTAGAACAGACATGCGACCAACACGACGGCCCTTACGTAGTAGGGATAGGCCAGGTCGATCTGTCCCAGGAATCCGCCGGAAAGCGTCCCTACAAGCATCGCCACTCCGAACACGACTCCGCCTTTGGCGAACACACCATCCATCGGCTCGGTGTAACCGACGTGGTCCAGCGAATCCACCAGCCACGCATCCACCGCACCGGTCTGGAAAGTGAACCCGAGGCCGATCAAGAGCGATGCGACGATGAACCAGCCTATGCCCCACCCGTACTGCTCGGCACCCACATACAAAAGCGTGGACAGAACCAGGGTGAGACTCGCCAGCATGAATGAGATCTTGCGCCCGACGGTGTCGGCGATCACCCCGGTGGGCACTTCGAACACCAGCTGGCCCACTGTGAACGCCGAGTTGACGATCATCACCTCGAAGATGTCCAGGTCCGCACTCATGAGGAAGAGCGTATTGACGCCCCAGATGATGGAGGTTGCCAGAGTGAACAGCCCGTTGGCGGAGTAGTAGGTGAGCCTTATCGACTTTGCTGTCAGCGTCCGACTCATCACATATACCTCGCCGGAACTACCACAATCTCACAGAAGACCGTGATGGATGTCATTGTGCGTGCGATGATGGTTACGGGTAGATGTTTCCCAAGGGGATTCGAGAGGAGACACGTGGAAAGCGGACTGAGAGACTTCATACAAGGACTTCCCAAGGCTGAACTCCACCTGCATCTTGAGGGGACCCTCGAGCCGGAGCTCATGTTCACACTCGCCGAACGCAATGGCGTGCAACTCCCGTACAGCGATGTGGAAGCGGCGCGCGCGGCCTATGATTTCAAAGACCTCCAGTCGTTTCTCGACCTGTACTACTCGGCGTGTGCAGCGCTCGTCACAGAGCAGGACTTCTACGACCTGACCTGGGACTACGTCACAAAAGCCGCAATGGCGAACATCAAGCACGTAGAACCGTTCTTCGATCCGCAGACGCACACGAATCGGGGCATCCCGTTCGGCATCGCGATCGCAGGCATACTGCGGGCGTTGGAAGATGCCGATGAGATGTTCGGCGTGAGCTTCCGCCTCATCATGTGCTTCCTGCGCGACGAATCCTTGGACAGCGCCCGACATACGCTACAAACCGCGCACCTCTATCGCTCGAAGATCGCAGGCGTGGGGCTGGACTCAGCAGAAGTCGACTTCCCCCCTGCCCTGTTCGAGTCGATCTTCCAACAGGCCAGGGAGCAGGGCTACCGGCTCGTTGCGCACGCAGGAGAAGAGGGACCCCCCAGCTATATCGAAGACGCCCTGGATGTTCTCGGCGTAGAACGGATCGACCACGGCGTACGATGCCTGGAGGATCCCGCGCTGGTTGAACGGCTCGTGCGTGACCGGGTCCCGCTCACCGTGTGTCCGCTCTCCAATGTCCGCCTTCGGGTGGTGGACAAGGCCCAAGACCACCCGCTCAAGCGGCTCATGGACGCCGGGCTCGTGGTCACGGTGAACTCGGATGATCCCGCGTACTTCGGCGGATACCTCAACGAGAACTACCTTGCGATGGCAGAGGCGCTGGACCTCACTCGCGAGGACTTGACGAAGCTGGCGAAGGACTCGTTTGCGGCGTCGTTCCTGCCCGAGGACCGCAAGCAAGCACTCATCGCCGAGGTCGAGGCCTACAGCATAGAGAACGCAGGTTCGTAGCGAACATCTGTTCGCTCTGCGGCGTAGAAACTGATAGAATCCGACCCGTGGCATCCCCTCGACCACGGAGGCTTCTATGAGCACCACCCCGGTGGCAGCAGACTCTGCCGAGAAGATCCTTGCCGGCCTCAATCCGGCTCAACGCGCGGCAGCATCTCACGGGAACGGCCCCCTGCTGATCGTGGCGGGCGCGGGCACCGGGAAGACAAACACCCTCGCCCATCGGGTCGCTTACCTGATCTCATCCGGCGTGTCGCCGGATCGCATCTTGCTCCTTACGTTCACCCGCCGTGCCGCCACCGAGATGAAACGACGCGTCGATGGGCTGCTTCGCAGCACCTCCGCGGCGGACAAGAGCGCCACCGTGCAGGGAGCCAGGGTATGGGGCGGCACATTCCACTCGGTCGCAGCGCGACTGCTGCGCGTGCACGGGCGTCAGATAGGCATGGAGCCCAACTTCACGATCCTGGACCGTGGGGACGCCGAAGACCTGATGCACATGTGCCGGACCGAGCTTGAGCTGAGCAAGAAGGGCCGTCGTTTCCCGCAGAAGGGCACATGCCTGGATATCTACTCGCGGTGTGTGAACGCACAACTTCCATTGGAAGAGGTGCTGGCCGCCTCGTTTCCCTGGTGCAAGGATGACGCGGACGGCCTCCGGCGACTGTTTGCCGCGTACACGGACGCCAAAGAGACCCGCCAGATCATGGACTACGATGACCTGTTGCTGTTCTGGCGAGGACTTCTGGCCACCCCCGCCGGTGATGCCATACGGGAACGCTTCGACGCGGTGCTGGTGGACGAGTACCAGGACACGAACGCGCTGCAGGCCGACATCGTAGCGCTGCTCAGGCCCGATGGAACCGGGGTGACGGCTGTAGGCGACGACGCGCAGGCCATCTACTCGTTCCGGGCCGCGAGCGTGCGCAACATCTTCGAGTTCCCCGAGCGTTTCAGCAAGACCACGGTGCTGACCCTGGAGCAGAACTACCGCAGCACCCAGCCGTTGCTGGACGCCACGAACGCGGTCATCGCGCAGTCCGCCGAGCGGTACGACAAGATGCTGTGGACCGAGCGCGAGGGCGGAGCCCGTCCGGCGCTGGTCACCTGCCGTGACGAGGTGGAGCAGTCCGACTACGTCATCGAACGGATCCTGGGACATCGGGAAGAGGGCCTGCCACTGAAGCGGCAAGCGGTGCTCTTCCGTGCCGCGCACCACTCGGCCGCCCTGGAGCTGGAGCTCTCGCGGCGCAACATCCCCTTCCACAAGTACGGCGGTCTCAAGTTCGTGGAGACCGCGCATGTCAAAGACCTCAGCGGCTTTCTGCGCCTGGCGGAGAACCCGCTCGATTCCATGGCAGGGCTCCGGGTGCTCCAGCTGATCCCGGGGATCGGTCCGCGCATGGCATCGGCGCTGATGGACTCGCTTCGCGACGCCAACGGGGACTTCGACACATGGGTCTCATGGCGACCCCCGGAGATCAGCGCCAAGACGTGGCCGGAGTTCGTGACGCTCATGCGCAACCTTGCACATGCGCCCGCAGGAGATGTGGCCGCCCAGCTGCACGCCGCCCGGGTCTTCTACACTCCCCTGGCAGAACAGCGCTATGACAACGCCCCCGCCCGTCTCGGCGATCTTGAGCAGGTGGAGATGCTGGGGTCACGCTTCAATGACAGGACCCGCTTCCTTGCCGAGATGACCCTGGACGCCCCCAACTGGACAGGCGACTTCGCCCAGCCGCCGTCGCTGGATGAGGATTACCTCATCCTGTCCACGATCCACTCGGCAAAAGGGCTTGAGTGGGATGCCACCTACGTCATCCATGCGGCAGATGGGAATATCCCTGCGGACCTGGCGTGCGGAAGCGCCGAGGAGATCGAGGAGGAACGCCGGCTGTTCTATGTGGCCTGCACTCGCGCCAAGACACACCTCTACGTGCTGCACCCCTTGCGCTACTACGCGGCGGGACGGGGGTTCTCGGACAGCTACGGCTACGCACAACGGACGCGCTTCATCCCCGACGGCTTGCGCCCGCTGTTCGCAGAAGCGCAGGCACGGCCAGGCTCGGACGAGGACGAAGCGGCAGCCGTAGGAGAGATCTCCACCGCGGCATCGATACGCGCGTCGGTGAAGGCCATGTGGGACTGACGGCTAGCGCCGGGTAGCGTCTGCGATATCCAGGATATGCGCGCTCGCCTCAAGGCAGCTCACGTGGTAGAACGCCTCTTCCAGCGTGGTGCCGGTCGCGAACGGCCCGTGCGTGCGCAGCACCGCGACCTTGCTGTCTCGAAGTGCTGCCGAGAGGACATCGGCGGCCTCGGGGGAAGCAATGGTCTGGACCGCCGAGACGACCGGCACATCGCCCAGGATCGCTTTGGACTCGCTGTCCAGCGGCACGATGACCTCGGAGTCCAGCGAGCGATGGATCGTGTGCACGGTATGGGCATGGACGATCGCCAGCGCACCCGTTGCATGGTAGATGGCGCGATGGACCACAAGTTCCCTGCTGCAGCCCTCGTCTTCCGGGCACGCATCGATGCCGGTCTCCACGATGTCTTTGCGTGTGAGCCTTCCCAGCATCGACCCGCTGCGTGTGATGAGGATCCTCTCGCCAACCCGCACGCTCATGTTCCCGCCGTGGCTTGATATCGCGCCCGTCAGGAACAGATCGCGGCCGGTCTGCACGAAGGATGCGAACAACTCGTCGGAGACCATGATCATCTGGCAAGCACCATCGCAAGGTCGTAGATGTGCTTCTTGATCTCATGATGATGGCTATAGCACTCCGCGAGTGTGGCCAGCGTCATGTCAGCATTCTTGAGGCAGACGGCCTTGCCGCTCTCACCCGCGAGCAGAGCGTCGACGGCGGCGGCACCCATACGGCTTCCCAGCGTCCGGTCGAATGCCGAGGGGGCTCCGCCTCGCTGAATGTGTCCAAGGACGACAGCGCGGACCTTGTGGCCGCACATGGCGGTGAGGTCCTCGGCCACACCGAACGCGTGACCGGCACCTTCGGCCATAACGATGATGGAATGCTTCTTGCCGCGTTCAACGCCCTGCCTGATGGACTCACAGATGTCCTCAAGCTTCCATTCGATCTCAGGAAGCAGGATGCAATCCGCACCCGCCGCCAGTCCCGAGTACAGCGCCAACATGCCACAATGACGGCCCATCACTTCGATGATGAAGGTGCGCTCATGGCTGGATGCCGTGTCGCGGACCTTGGATGTGGCATCGCAGATGGTGTTCTGCGCGGTGTCGAATCCGATCGTGGTGTCCGTGGCGGCGATGTCGTTGTCGATGGTTCCCGGGATGCCGATGACCTTTACGCCCCGCATGTCCAACTCCTCGGCAGCACGGTACGAACCGTCCCCGCCGATGACCACCAGCCCGGTGACACGATGCTGGGCGAGACGCTCCACAGCCAGCGCGAGGCCCTCCTCGGAGAACATCCGCTCGGAACGCGAGGTGCCGATGAAGGTGCCTCCCCGATCGAGCACGCCGCCCACGCTGCCCAGCTGCATAGGCGAGAAATCCCCGTCCAGCAAGCCCTCGTAGCCATGGTGCACAGCCACAGCCTCGACTCCATTGACGATCGCGGTACGGACCACAGCACGAACGGCAGCGTTCATGCCGGGCGCGTCACCCCCGCTGGTCAGTACAGCGATGCGAGGCTTCGACATACCGTTACTCCCCCTCTGAAAAGACGCCCGTCATAGCGAGCCTGTCATAGCGCTTCGCCACGACGTCGTCGATGTCCTTCCCGCACAGCTCATCGAGCGCCGACGTGATAGCACGCGCGACCGACGCGTAGACTATCGCCGGGTCGCGGTGTGCCCCACCCAGAGGCTCACGCACGATCTCGTCAGCGATACCCAGACGCATCAGGTCGTCAGCTGTCATAGCAAGGCATGGAGCCGCCTCTGGCGCCCGTGTGGCGTCCTTGAAGATGATAGAGGCACACGCCTCAGGCGTGATGACCGAGTAGTACGCGTTCTCCAGCATGATCAGGCGATCGCCGAAGCCGATGGCGAGCGCGCCGCCGCTTCCGCCCTCACCGATTCCCACGGCGACCACCGGGGTACGCAGCGAAGCGAGTGTGGCGAGGTTCTCCGCGATGACCCACGCCTGACCCCGCTGCTCGGCCTCCAGGCCGGGAAACGCGCCCTGCGTGTCGATCAGGCTGACCACGGGCAGATTGAACTTCTCGGCCATCTTCATCGCACGGCGCGCCTTGCGGAAGCCCTCGGGATGAGGACTGCCGAAATTGCGCTTGATGTTCTCCTTGGTGTTCTTGCCTTTCCTGTGCCCGATGACCATGCAGCGACGCTCGTCCAGTGTGGCGAGGGCGATCATGATAGCCTCGTCATCGCCGAACGTGCGGTCACCGTGCAGCTCGATGACATCGTCGAACAGCATCTCGACGTAGTCTTGGGTCTTGGGACGCTCGGGGTGACGCGAGACCTGGACCTTCTCCCACGGCGAGAGGGCCGCATAGAGCGTGTCTCTGAGCTTGTCGATCTCGCGCTCAAGCCCGGCGATCTCATCGGCAAGCTGGATGGTCGCGGCGATATCGAGCCGCTTGAGCTCGGCAAGCTTCTCTTCAAGCTCCGCGAGCGGGCGTTCGAACTCCATAACGAAGCGCGCCATCAGAGCTCACCTCCATCAAGGCCCGTAGGACATGCCGCGCCCTCAGAGGCATCGGGGACACCGGGGTCTGCAAGGTAGTCGAGCGTGAGCGCGATGGTGGAGCGGAGCTCACCCCGGGGGACGACGGCGTCGATCATGCCGTACTCCTCGAAGTACTCAGCCGTCCGGAAGTTCTTCGGCAGACTCTGCCGGATCGTCTGCTCGATGATGCGCTGGCCCGCGAAACCGATGAGCGCGCCGGGCTCGGCGTAGATGACATCTGCAAGGACCGCGAAACTGGCGGTGACGCCACCCATGGTGGGATTGGCCAGGACCGAGATATAGGGCAGGCCCTGACGGGCAAAACGCTCGGTCTCGGCAGCGGTCTTGGCCATCTGCATCAACGAGAGCATGCCCTCTTGCATGCGCGCGCCGCCCGAACGGGTCACCATGATGACCGCGCGCTGCTCCTGACCCGCGAGACGGAACGCGCGAGCGATCTTCTCGCCTACGGCCGAACCCATGGATGCGGCGATGAAGCGGAAGTCCATCACGCCCAGCATCACGGGATGACCGCCCACGAGGGCACGACCCGTCACGATGGCCTCCGGAAGCCCGGAAAGCGCCCGTGCCTTCTCAAGCGAACCGGTGTAGGGCTTTGCGGCCTTGAAGCGCAGAGGGTCGACGGACGTGAGACCCGCCTCCGTCTCTTCGAACGTGCCTTCGTCCGCGAGCATGGCGATCCGCCTGGGCGCGTCGATATCGAAGTGATGCCCACAGTGCAGGCACACGTCGCCCACGCGGTCCAGGTCTCCCTGGTAGAGGGTGTGTTTGCACGAGGGGCACTTCACCCAGACGCCGTCGGGCAGCTCACCCGGCATATCCGCCGAGGTCGACGTGTACTTGCGGACCTCGCGTGCTTTGAACCAGTCAGAGATCGGCATGGGACTCCCATGTCTTGGCGTGCATTGTCAGGTGTATAGAATAACGCGGCACCGCCACAAGAGCGATGCCGCGTCGGTTGAACGGTGGTGTCGCAGTGCTTAGATCGCAAAATCCTTCTCGCCATTGAACACGGCAAGCGCGTCTTCGACGCTCCAGTCCGCAAGCGTGATGGCCGAGATGGCCTTCGTGAGGCGAACCGCCTCATCCAGTGAACGCTGGTGGATGTTGCGGCCCGTCGCATTGCCCTTGGCGCCACCGATGTGGATCTGCTCCCACAGCTGTGTCAGGAACTGATCGGCTGCCACGGTCGAGCCGCCGGCACACACAAGGCCGGTTCGACCCGAGGCCTTCGAGGCCTCCACGAGCTTCTGTGCGGAAGACTGGACGTCGTCGCCCTTGGGAGGGTTGACCTTCACGAAGTCCGCGCCCAGGCACAAGGCGGTACCGGCGGCACCGGCGATGAGGTGCGCGTCCTTCTCGTCTTTGACGGCCTTGCCGCGAGGGTAGATCCACAGCACCACGATCAAGCCCACGGAATGCGCGTCAGCGATGAGCTGACCGGCCTCCATGAACATCTGCGACTCATACTCGCTGCCCAGGTAGATCGTGTAGCCGATGCCCACCGCATTGACGCCGTTCTCCTGCATGTCCAAGACGGTCTGGATGTCGTAGAGCTGCGGGCTGTACGGATCGTCCTGATGCTTGGCGGGATCGCTTGCCGAGGTCTTCACCAGGTGGGTCTTGGAGTTCATCTTCACGAGGTAGTTGATCTGGGGATAGTCCAGAGCGTACTGCGCAAGCAGCCCCCGCTGCCCCGCCATCACACCACAGACACCCTGCGAACCGATACGGAAGAGGTGCTCGGGCTCATTGTCTTCGGGAGAGATCCCCTCGCCGAAGAAGTCGTCGTTGAGGTGCTCGATCTTCTGGTCGCAGGCGAAGAGCATCAACCTGCCCGTGCCGCGTGTCGCCGCCATGTAGTTGTCGATATAGGCCTCGCGAGCCCCGGCGGGCACGTCGGCCGGAACTCGGACCTGTTCACGGGTAATGCTCGGCATGGTCCCTCCTCAGTTGGACGCGATGTTCGCACCGACTAGGTTATGCCAAGTACGGTCCGTGCGCCACTACCGGTAGACCATGAGTCGCTCAATCAAGACCGCGGTTGTGGCAACAGGTCACTCCAGGATGTCGGTCACAGTTTCGCGTACGTCCGCGCTGATGGCGGAAAGCCCGCCAAGGAAGTGCACACACTGGATATCGTCACTGTTCTCGGTGAGCAGAGTCGCTATAGGAGAAGCCAGGCTCCTTGAGTCCGTGAGCAGCATCACGCTCCCGTTCTGCGAGCAAAGCGCTCCGCCCGCGAGCGCGTCGGGGAACTGGGTCCCCACGCTCAGCGCCAGACCGTTGTAGGACATACCGGCCTCTTCGACCGCATATCCTGCAACGGCGGCGCATGTCGCATATCTATTGGTTCCATAGAGCCGGGTGGCATCGGTCAGTCCTGAGTCGAGAGCATTGAAATAGGTCCTGCTGACGACGGCTTCTCCGCCCAACACCAGCGCGTCAGTGACGCCTTCAGCCTGCAAGAGGGAGACGAGTGCGCTTGCGCTGCCGGCCGGGTCGGCCAGAAACACCGGCCACCCCTTGGCCGCGGCCATAGGGGACGCAGCAAGGGCGTCAGGGAAGTCCCGACCCGTAGAGACGAACGCGGTCCCATCGTAGTCATCCAGCCGCTCGATCGTCGCATGGGCTATGAGCGAGGCGGTCAGGTAGCGGTTCCTCCCACCCAGACGCTCGAATGTAACGCCGGCAGCGGTCAGGTCACGCTCAACCGCCGTGCTCAGCGCGCTCGTGCCGCCAAGGATGATCGCATGGGTCGCGCCCAGGCGCGTGATCTCCTTTTTGACCACTGTGGGCAACGCACTGCTCTCCGATAGCAGAATGGGGCCGTTCACGGCTCCCGCCAGCGCCGCTCCACCCAGCGCGTCAGGCCAGTCGCGGCCGGTCGCTATGACTACCGTGGATGCACCGGAGGGGAACGCGAGCTTGCATGTCTCCACTGCGGTCTCGTAGCGCGAATCTCCCTGCACTTCGATAACCTCGAGCGGGTCAGAGGTATCGACCCTCACGCGGAAGTGGGTCGTAGTGCCCCAGTTTCCTGCGCCATCGACCGCACGGACGTGGAAGTACCACTCCCCGTCCTCGATGTCACTGTATGACGCGGCGCCGTCAACGCTCTCCATGGTCATGTCCGGCACCGTCGCGCTTGCCATGTCGAGCACATAGGAGTAGCCGGCGATACCACTGGGGTCGCTTGCCGAGAAAGCAAGCTCCAGGTCCGTGGACGCATACCAGGTGGCCTGGGAAGGATGGGTGCTCGATGTCACCGAGGGAGCTCCCGGCGCAACGGTGTCGACCGCCGAGACCTCTCCGTGCACGTACTTGGCTCCGGCGATGTCGTAGCTGCTCAGGGTGCGCCGGGTAGAACCCATCAACCCCGCACCCATCACCTCGTCCGTGTCACCGTACTGATCGTCAAGCCCGACGGTATGACCCAGCTCATGGAGCGCCACGGTCTGGACGTCGATCCTGCCCGTGACGGCGCCGTCGGCCCACAGATAGCCGTCGTTGAAGATGATGTCGGACTCCACCATGGTCGATGTTCCGGAGTACCAGTAGTAGTTCATCGCCAACACCCCGGTGGGAAACCCGGATGACGAGGAGAAGTAGATGTCGTTGTAGCCGTCCATAGCGGAGATGGGATAGGTCGTGGCAGAGGAGACTCCGCCGTAGAGCACCGAGAAATCAGCCCCGCAGTCGTTCCACGTGGCGAACGCCCGCTGAATGGCCGCGCTCTCCCCCGATGTGTCCGCAGTGTTCGCATTGATGCGATATGTGATGGCCGATGAGGTCCACTTGTAGCCACTGGCGCTGAACCCGATCTTGTACACGTAACCGTTGCTCACCACGCCCGCGCCAGTCGAAAGGATCACAGGACCGCTCTCGGCAAGGCGCGGGACCACCACGACCACGCGCGTGTCCGACCAGAAGACCACTGAACCGGCTACGCGATCACCGGACTGACTATCGCCCCTCAGAAAGGTCACCGACCCGGTCCCCTGCGATGAGCCGAAGCCGCTGCCGGTAATGGTGATCTGCTCGCCTATCCCGGCGTTGGCGAAAGACGGCGATATCGCGCTGATGATGGCCGAAGCAGCCACGTTCACCGTGGAGCCTTCTTCGGCCATGAGGACGGGATCGTCGCGAAGCTCCTCGCCGGATGACCCGCTCAAGATCAGCGCCTCGATCTGGGCAAGCGGCCTTCCAAGTGTCACTACCTCGCCGTCCACGATATCGAGCTTGCCCTGCACTCCACCGATCACGCCGTTCTCGTCCAAGAAGAGGATGCTGCGTTGGCCCGGCTTGAACACGGGGGTGTCACTGACCATGAGCGTGGTCGAACCCACGCTGCCGCCGGAGTGCGAGAGGATGTACTCCGTGGGGAGGTCGCCTTTCAGCGTCCGCGTCACACTCAAGCGAACGTCCGTCAGGATGGTCTGCCGCTCGCGCGTCATAGGGTCATGGGTCCAGCGTGAGCCCGACCCCGCAACCCTGACCTCGACGATCGTATCGGCCAACTCCGTCATCTGCTCCACGGACAAGGGCAGGACGGATGCCTGAGCGGTAAGCGGGAGCGCCATGAACACGGCCAGCACGAACGCTGTCACAACAAGGCGGATGCGAGTAGGCACGCGATCTCTCTTCCTGCCGGGAGGTCACTTGATAGACCCGGTGGCCTTCACAGGGTGTATCGGCAGCCTAGCACGCATCCTCAAACGACTTGGTGCGGCCCGTCACAGTCCGGATGGGTGCAGCGGGTACTCCATACGCACGTGCTGCATGCCCGTTCGCCCGAAGGGGAACCGGCCGCTGGTGGTGACCCAACCCAGGCGCAGATAGAAATCCTCGGCGGTCACGCGTGCGTTGAGCACAAGGGAGTCCAGGGCAAGGCGACGCGCCTGCTCAACGACCTCGGTCATCAGCGCCCGGCCCACACCTGTCCCGTGCAGCTCCGAGGCGACGCAGACCTGCCTGACGGTGCCGCACCGCTCATCCACGATCAGACAGGCGTAGCCGACAGCCCGTCCGCCCCGGAACGCGACAAGATGTAGCGCTCCGCCCGCACCGTCGTTCCACGAATCCGCACGGGGAACGCCGAACGGTTCGAACAACGTGACATGCCGGAGGTCATCTACCTCGGCCATCCGCGGATCATCTGCAGCGACCCACTCCAAGACGACTTCGGCCACCTCAGCCACCAAAACGATTGGTGATGGGAACACGCCTGTCCTTGCCGAACGCCTTGGGGGATATCTTGATGCCGAGCGGCCCCTGGCGACGCTTGTACTCCGACGCATCCACCATCCGGATCACCCGAGAGACAAGGGCCGGATCATGACCGTCCGAGACGATCTGCGCGATACCCCTGTCAAGCTCCACGTACGACGTGAGCACCGCGTCGAGCACGTCATACGGCGGCAGACTGTCCTGATCCACCTGATCGGGGCGCAGCTCGGCCGATGGCGGCTTGGTGATAGAGGCTTCAGGAATCACGGCACCCTGCAGATTGCGCCAGCGGGCAAGGGCGTAGACGCGCGTCTTGAACACGTCTTTGAGCGGCGCGAAACCGCCTACCATGTCCCCGTACAGCGTGGAATACCCCACCGAAAGCTCGCTCTTGTTCCCTGTGGCCAGCACCAACCAGCCGAACTTGTTGGAAAGCGCCATGAGAAGCGTCCCGCGGACCCGCGCCTGCAAGTTCTCCTCGGTCACATCCGTAGGCATGCCTGCAAACGCCGACTCCAGCGTACCGAGCATCGCCGTGAACGGAGCTTCGATGGGAAGCTCCAGAGTGGCTATCCCAAGCATGTCGGCCAGCTCGCGCGAGTCATTCACGCTGCCTTCCGATGAGTATCGCGAGGGCATCAAGACGCCGTGCACGTGTTGCGCTCCGAGGGAATCAGCTGCGACAGCCGCGGTAAGAGCGGAGTCTATGCCGCCGGATAGCCCGATCACGACGTCTGTGAACCCGTTCTTGTTGATGTAATCCCGCAGGCCCAGGGTCAGGGCGGTGTAGACCTCCTCCTCGGCCCCGCCCATCGGCTCGACGCGCTGCTCGGGTGCGGACTCGTGCCCGGGGTCGATCTGTACGACAAGGAGGTCCTCACTGAATGACGATGCACGCCCCACGACCGTGCCGTCCGGGGAGATGACCACAGAGCGGCCGTCGAAGACGAGCTCGTCTTGGCCGCCGACGATATTGCAGTACGCGATCCAAACGCCGTTGTCGCGCGCCCTGGATCGCAGCATCTCCTCCCGGGAGATGCCTTTGCCGGCATGGAACGGCGAGGCGGAGATATTGAGCACCAGCCTCACACCATCGCCGGCGAGACGTGACACGGTCTCAGGGATCCAGATGTCCTCGCAGACCGTCAGTGCGGCGTCCGCGCCAGCAACCGTCACCCCCGCATCGTGTGCGCCCTGCTCGAAGTAGCGTCGTTCATCGAAGACCCCGTAGTTGGGGAGGTTCCTTTTGTGATAGACGTGCTTCACGCGACCTTCGCCGATAAGCGCGGCGGCGTTGTACAGGCGTCCGTCCTCATCGCGATCGACGAACCCGAGGAGCGTGGGGATCTCACAGCCATGGGCGACCTCTTGGAGCGCCTCGAGGTTCCTGCTCACGAAATGCGGCTTTGCAAGCAAGTCCTCCGGCGGATAACCGGTCAGCACCAGCTCCGGAAGCACCACCACATCAGCCCCCTGGCTGCGGGCACGTTCACACATCTCGCGTATCAGCGCCGTGTTGCTGTCTATGTCCCCGACGGTGGGGTTCACCTGCGCCAATGCTATCCTCATATGCGCCTACTCTGTGTCTGCGACAACCGTTGCCTCACACGGCAAAGTCTACCGCAACGGCGCGCCGGTCGTTCGATGCAGTGTTCGGCGCCACGCTCATCGGGAAAGAAGATAACGACCCGAGACTGCGAGAGGACTCACCCATGAAACGACTGCTCGGTTTGGCGCTGGTAGGCATTCTCGTCTTTGGTGCACTGGCCGGATGCGGAGGAAGCACCGGCGATGCGGTGCTGGAGACGATCGGCGAAGGCGTCCCAACCGAGGGACGACCGGTCTTCTATGAGTTCTTCACACAGGGTTGACCCTCATGCCGCGAGATGGCTCCCGTCGTGAACGGGCTCAAGGGCGACTACGAAGACCGCATCGTGTTCAAGATATACGACGTTGAAACCAGCGAAGAAGGCATGGCGCTGGCCAACGAGTTCGGGCTACAGTTCGTACCGACATTCGTGTTCGTTGATTCCTCCGGTGAAGAGGTCAACCGGATGGTAGGGCTGGTCTCCGAGTCCGCCATTCGTGAGACGCTCGACAACCTGGAGTAGGCGCCACAGAAGACAAGGACCGCCATGTTCCACCGCATG
>JBFHJN010000042.1:0-22997 GCA_041595875.1 Coriobacteriia bacterium | reverse complement strand
GAGGGCGCGCCTGACCGGTATCGTTCAAGGTTGACACGATACCCTCCGGGGTCGTATGTTCTAGCGCAACTTCATACACAGCTTTAGATGAGGATGAGTACGCGGTCGGGTAGGGCCACCAGAGAGCCGGAGCAGCTGAGAACCGGCGCCTGACAAACCGCGGAACATGGCCTCGGAGGCATCCGGAGGAACGGCGCCAGAGCGCCAAGTAATGCCGGACGGCAGGCACCGATACCACAGCCTTTGAGCATCGGACCCCCTCGGCGAATATCTCCCGCCCGCCGAGCGGAACCACCACCGGTCCCGTGCTCGAACGAGGTCACGCAAGGCGCGTGACGAAGTCGGGTGGTACCGCGAAAGCGCTTGAACGCTTTTCGCCCTGACATTACTGTCCGGGCGGGAGGCGTTTTTCTATTGGAGGTGGAAGTGGCATGGCCAAGACATGGGACGAGATCAACGCCCGCATCGCGGCCGGAGAAGCGGTCGTGGTGACCGCCGAGGAGTTCGCCGAGATCGCTGCTGCCGAGGGTATCCCGGCGGCTGCAAAACGGGTGGACGTGGTCACAACAGGGACGTTCGGGCCGATGTGCTCGTCGGGCGCGGTGCTCAACTTCGGGCACAGCGACCCGCCCATCCGTATGGGTGAGATCACCCTCAACGACGTCGAGGCGTACGGCGGTATGGCCGCGGTTGACACCTATATAGGAGTCACCCAGCCCAGCCGCTTCAAAGGCATCGAGTACGGCGGCGCACACGTCATCGAGGATCTGCTTTCCGGCAAGTCGGTGCGGTTGCGTGCCACCAGTACCGGGACGGACTGTTACCCGCGCACCGACATCGACACGTGGGTGACGCTTGCCGACTTGAATCAGGCGTATTTCTTCAACCCGCGCAACGCCTACCAGAACTACGCGGTCGCAGTGAATAGCGGCGACAGGTCGCTCAATACCTATCTGGGTACGATCCTGCCGCGCCTTGGCAACGCCACGTACTGCTCGGCAGGTGCGCTCTCGCCGCTGCTGAACGACCCGACGTATCGCACGATAGGCGTGGGCTCGCGCATCTTTGTGGCGGGCGCTGCCGGTTACATCGCCTGGGAGGGAACGCAGCACAATCCCAACCAGCAGCGCGACGACAACGGCGTCCCGGTGGGACCGGCGGGCACGTTGGCTGTGATCGCCGATCTCAAGCACGCAAGCACCGAGTTCTTCTCGGCGGCGACGTTCACGGGCTACGGCACCAGTGCTTTCGTGGGCATCGGCGTGCCGATCCCGGTGCTGGACGAGCAGATCGCGGCCACGCTGGCGCTCACAGACGCCGACCTGACGGCGACCATCTACGACTACGGCGTGCAGCGCCGCAGCCGCCCCTCTCTCGGGCAGGTCACCTACGCGCAGCTGCGGAGCGGCCAGATCGAGATCGACGGCAAGAAGATCCCCACCGGTCCCATCAGCTCGCTTCCCAAGGCGCGCCGTATCGCGCAGGAGCTCAAGCGTTGGATCGCCGAGGAGAGAATGGAGCTCACCAGGCCGCTGCAGCCGCTGCCGCAGCCCGGCAGCCAGGGCGTCAAACCGCTCGAGATACGCACCGAGGAGGCGATATAGATGCCGCGCAAACGGTTCGATCTCAGGTTCCCGCCCCAACAGGCCACGAAGCCGGTGGTCTACAACCTGGTCAAGGACTTCAACCTGGTACCCAACATCTTGCGCGCGCTCATCCAGCCCGGGCAGGAAGGGCGCATGCTGCTGGAGCTCACAGGCCGCAAGGAGGACTTCGAGGCGGGTGTGGCGTTCCTCGAGAAGGAAGGCATCCTGGTCCACCCCGCGGCCACCGACATCTGCCTGGATGAAGATGCGTGCGTCCTGTGCGGGCTGTGCACCGCTGTATGCCGACCTGGCGCACTGACGCTGGATACCGACGGTGAGCTGCAGTTCGACAAGGACAAGTGCGTGTACTGCGAAGCATGCGTGGTAGCCTGTCCCAGAAGAGCGGTCACGCTCAGTTTCTGAAGCCTTGACGCTGCGAAGGAGCGGTGTGCCGATGGTCGACCTTCAGTATCCCCAAGCGGTCGTGATTGCCGGCCTGCTGGCGTTCGTCCTGTTCATCGCCGCGATGCCCGTTGGCTCGAAGCTGGGCCGCTCGGCAGGCAAACGGATGTTGCGGGGGACGCTGGCGGCGTTTCTGATCGCCGTGGTCGTTTCGACGCTTGTGGCATCGGGCAACGGTGAGATAGCGGCGTTGCAGCTTGAGGCCGGCCCCGACGCCTTGCTCCAGATCGGTGCGTTCACGCTCATGGTGCTGTTCACTACGTACTTCTTCGCATCGCGCTACCTGGATGACCTGGACCGATAGACACGGGCACCGAGAGGAAGACAGATGCCTGATATAGAGATGAGACTTGGCCGAGATGTGCTCGTTGTCGATGGAGCGATGGGCACGATGCTCCAGCGCGGTGGCGTTCCTGCCGAGCAGTGTCCGGAGCAACTCAATGTGACGGCACCCGAGATCATCGCCGACATACATCACAACTACGTGCTGGCGGGCGCCGACTGCGTGTCCACCAATACGTTCGGCGGTACGCGCGCCAAGCTGGATGAGTACGGTCTGGGCGACCAGGTCGTCGAACTCAACCGTGCGGCCGTGCGGATAGCCAGGAAGTCCGGAGCGCAGCATGTGCTTGCCGACGTGGGACCCACGGGTCGCGTGCTCGCTCCTCTGGGCAAGGCGGGCTTCGATGAGGTGTTCGCGATGTTCGTCGAGCAGATCGAGGCGCTGGCCGCCGAGGAGCCCGACGCGATCTTCATCGAGACGATGACCGACATCGCCGAGGCGCGCTGCGCCGTGCTTGCCGCGCGCTCGGTGTGCGACTTGCCGGTCTTCGCCAGTGTGAGCTTCGGCCTGTCGGGCCGCATGGAGCTTTCCGGAACAGACCCCGCTACGGCAGCAGTGATCTTGGAGGCTGCCGGCGCATCTGTTGTGGGGATGAACTGCGGTCTTGGACCTGAACAGATGCTGCCGCTGGTGGAGCAAATGGCCGAGGCCACCTCGCTGCCCCTCATCGTGCAGCCCAACGCCGGCCTCCCCACGCTCGTTGACGGGAAGACGGTCTTCCCGGGTACGCCCGATGAGATGGGACTGGCGGCCGCCCGCTTCGTCGAGCTCGGTGCCTCGCTCGTGGGCTCGTGCTGCGGCTCCACGCCCACGTTCACCGGTGCGATCGTGGACTTCGCCAAGCAAGTGAAGCTCTCGCAGCGGCCCGCAGTGCACGCCGGCATCGTCCTCGCCGGTCCCCGGGGCGTGGCGCGTGTGGGTGCGGGGCTGCCCTTCTCGGTCATCGGAGAGCGCATCAATCCAACCGGCAAGAAGCACCTCGCGGACTCTTTGCGCGAGGGCTCGATGACCGTGGTCCGTGAGTTCGCGTCTCAGCAGCAAGAAGCGGGAGCGCACCTGCTGGATGTCAACGTGGGTGCTGTGGGGGTCGATGCCACGCTCCTGTTGCCCCAGGCTGTCATGACGCTTGTGGGGATGTCTGACCTGCCCCTGGTCCTGGACAACACCGATCCGGCCGCGTTGGAGCCCGCGCTTCGTGCCTATCCCGGCAGGGCGCTCATCAACTCGGTCAATGGCGGCGAGGAGTCCATGAGCACGGTGCTGCCGTTGGCCCGCCGCTATGGAGCGGCTGTTGTCGTGCTTGCCCTGGACGACGAAGGCATTCCTGACACCGCCGAGGGGAGACTCGCCATCGTCGATCGGGTGAGAAAGCGCGCGCATGCCTTCGGCTTGAGCGATCGCGACCTCATAGTCGATTGCCTGACGATGACCGCTGCCACAGATCCCCGTGCCGCAGCTACCACGCTTGACGCGGTCCGTACAGTCTCGCGCGAGTGGGGGCTGGCCACGGTACTTGGTGTGAGCAATGTGAGCCATGGACTACCCGGGCGTCCGCAGCTCAATGCCGCATTCCTGGCAATGGCTGCGGGCAACGGCCTTCATGCGGCGATCATCAACCCGTCGGATGTTGCGGCGATGGAGGCGGTGAGCGCGGTGGATGCATTGCTCGGCCACGACACGCAGGCTGAGAAGTGGATCGCCCGTGCCTCCGTCGAGACCGCGCAGGCGACCGCACCATCCTTTGGACCCGCCGAGGCGGACTTTTCTGCTTCTGTAGCCGGTACGCTGGCGACTGCGATCGAGCGGGGCGACAGGGACAGCGCGCCCGGACTGGTCGACAAGCTGATCGAGGGAGGCATGGGGCCGCAGGCGGTCATCGCTGACGTACTCACCCCGGCCATCCAGAAGCTCGGAGACGGTTACGGCCGGGGCGAGGTCTTCTTGCCGCAGCTGATAGCGGCTGCAGATGCCATGAAACTCGCCGTGGAGCGTGCGAAGTCGCACCTGCCCACAGGTTCGGCCACGGCCGAGGGCCGTGTGGCCTTCGGGACCGTGAAGGGCGATGTGCACAGCATCGGCAAGGACATCTGTATCAGCATGCTGGAGAGCCAGGGTTACGAGGTGGACGATCTTGGCGTGGATGTCGCTGCTGAGAGTTTCGTGGAAGCGGCAGCGTCTGCGGATGTCGTCTGCCTTTCGGCGCTGATGACGACGACGCTCAGGTCCATGGAGGGCACGGTACGCGCCCTTGCCGAGGCCGGCGACACCCCTGTCTTCGTGGGTGGAGCGGTTGTCACGGAGGACTATGCGTCATCCATCGGAGCCGGCTATTCGAAGGACGCTCCCGGCTGCGTGCGGGCCGTGCGGGAGGCAATACATGCAAACAGGGAAGGCTCGAGATGATCATCACAAGACCCCGTGAATGGGAACGCGTCATAGATGGACTCAACTCGATCGATGCCGGGTCGGTGTTCATCATGGGCTGCGGTCAGTGCGCGACGGTCGCAAACACCGGTGGAGAGAAAGAGGTTCTCGAGACGAAGGCGGCTCTCGAGCAGGCCGGTTACATCGTATCCGGTTGGGCGGTAGGCGAGGTCACGTGTCACCTCGGGGGCACCAAGCTCGAGTCCCGCAAGCACCACGGGGAGATCGATGACGCAGATGCCGTGCTCGTCCTTGCATGTGGAGCCGGCGTCCAGACCGTAGCGGATTCCGTGTCCAAGCCGGTGTTCCCCGGGCTAGAGTCGCTCTTCCTGGGCAACGTCATGCGGCATGGGGTGTTCGAGGAACGCTGCCAGATGTGTGGCGATTGCGTGTTGGATCTCACTGCGGGCATCTGCCCGGTGACCACTTGTCCCAAAGGACTCCTCAATGGTCCCTGTGGGGGGATGTGGAACGGGATGTGCGAGGTCTTGCAGGACCGGGAATGCACACACGTTCGCATACAGCGAAGGCTGAAAGAGCAGGGCAGGGACAACACGGCGATGCTCCCTCCCAAAGACTTCTCCACCAAACTCAAGCCCGGAAACGTGAACCTACGCAAGAAGAGGGGCGGTGATCGCTCGTGAGCCGCTTCAGGGAGGCATTGGAGCGCGGAGAGTTCGTTGTGACGGGTGAGGTCGCACCTCCGCTGGGTACGGATCTGACGTCGATGCGCAAAGCGGTCGAGACCGTCGGTCCGCACTGTCATGCCCTCAACGTCACCGATAACCAGGGGGCGACGCTGCACCTGTCCAGCCTCGCCGCGTCACGCGTGGTCATGGATATGGGATACGAGCCGATCTTCCAGCAGACATGCCGGGACCGCAATCGACTTGCGTTGCAGTCGGATCTGCTCGCTGCGTGGACCCTGGGTCTTCAGAACCTGCTGGCCGTGACGGGCGATGACCCCCGGTCGGGCGATCATCCTCACGCCAAGGGCGTGTTCGACCTGGACTCGACCCAGCTGGCCGCCATTGCGACCGCCATGAACGGTGGGCACGACATGCTGGGGCGTGAGCTTGACGGCGCAACTGACTTCCTGGTGGGCGCCGCGATGTTTCCCGAGGCAGAACCATGGGATATCCAGCTCATACGTGCTCAACGCAAGGCGGAAGCCGGAGTACGCTTCTTCCAGACCCAGGCTATCTTCGACATGGGGAAGCTTGAACGGGCGGTGGAAGCGCTGCGCCCGATGGGTGTCAAGATCATCGCGGGAGTCTTGGTGTTGCGGAGCCCACGCGCGATAGACTTCATCAATCGCAAGCTCGCGGGCCTGATGGTGCCTGATCACATCGCTGATAGGATCCGCCAGGCGGATGACCCCGCTGAGGAGGCGATAGCTCTCGCATCTGAGCAGGTACGGGCTATCCGGGAGATCGCGGATGGCGTGCATATCATGCCGCTAGGCATGGATAGTGCCGTAGGGCGTATACTGGGGAACAAGAGTTCCTAATATTCTTGACGAAGCCCGTATCCAGTTACCTTGCGGTGCGTTATTGCTTATGTACGCGTCTGGTCTCGGAGCAAGGGGGTGTGACGGATGGTCGATCAAGTGCAATCATCGTCATGCTCCGCTGTTGAGTCCGGAGTCTGTCAGTGCCACCTTGTCGACAGGGTGGACACCTATCGTGAGCTTTCCAGTCTGATCCATGGTGCCGAGGACGGCGCTGCCGACAGCATCGTGCGCCTCGTCTCGTCTACCCGCAGCTGTCATCGCATGCCGTACATCGATGAGGACCTCATCCAGTCGCTTTCGCGCGAGGCGTTCCTCGAGCTTCTTGACCCGGATGTGCGTCGTGATTTCGCCATCGAACGGATCCAGTTGTTCGGGGAGTGCGACTACAATCCGCTCGTCAATGTCGTCCCGCCGCGCGAGTCGACATATCTGGGCACCGGCGACCACAGCCGGATCCACATCGTGGAACAGGTGTATGACCGGGCACGATACAAGATCCCCGCCCGGCTCAAGGCGCTTGACTGCGTCGACCATATCGCCATCGAACTGGATTTCATGGCGCACTGTCTTGAGCGTATCGCTGTTGAACCTGACGCGTCGGACTGGGCACACGCTTTCTTCGCCGAGCATTTGGCAGCGTGGGCTGTGCTGTTCGCAGTGGCCACGCAGCGTCGCGCGCAACATCCGGCCATGCGGTATACCGCGCTGGTCCTGGACAAGTTCCTTGCCTGTGAGGCTGTCACGTTCAGGCACGCCATACCCTCTCTGTGTGCGCTAAGAGGGCTGCCTTCTGAGCCTGCCGAGGTATAATCACCCCATCACCTCACGATGATGGGAGTCGCGACCATGGCTGTACCCGGACCTCGTCCCTCGCTGGACGCCTGGATCTCCGATATCAAGGCAAGCGGGGACACTGATGGCATCGGTATGTATCTGGTTCACAACGGAGTGGTGCGCGGACATTCCCGTGACGGTAGGCCTGTCTCGGGCATGATACTGCGTGCTGACAGGCAGCGCCTTGAGGAGATCACCGAGAGCGCAAGGCTGATGGAGGGCGTCTCGGCAGTCCGTATCTGGGTCAACGAGGGTGAGCTCCAGGTAGGGGACGACATCATGTACGCGCTTGTGGCAGGCGACATCAGAGAGAACGTCTTCGGTGCCTTGCAGGCGATGGTTCGGATGGTCAAGACAGAGGTTGTGACCGAAGAAGAGCTTCGACCGTAGGGCTCAGTCCTGCGCGACGGCGAACTGGAACAGCTCGCCGTTGTTCTTCGCTTGATACATCGCCATGTCCGCCGCGTGCATGAGCTCGCTGAAGGTCCGTCCGTCGGCGGGATAGAATGCGATGCCGATGCTCATATCGACCTTCACCGGCCCTTGCGAAGTGAGCGCCGGAGCCTGCATCGCGGCTACGATCTTCTCTGCTACCAGCTCCACTGTGGCCCGTGAGTCTTCGTTAGGTAGCAGCACCGTGAACTCATCGCCGCCCAGGCGCGCGACGGTGTCGCTCTTGCGTACCACCGAGACGAGTCTCTCTGCGACGTCTGCCAGCAGCTGGTCTCCGGCGCTGTGTCCAAGTGTGTCGTTCACGATCTTGAAATCGTTCATGTCCATGAACATCAGGGCGAACTGCTTGTTTTCGCGGTCCGCGCGGCTGATGGCCACTGCGAGACGGTCGTCGAACAGTGCGCGATTGGGAAGGCCGGTCAGCATGTCGTAGTACGCCATGTGGCGGACGGCCTCCTCGGCCTGTCGTCTGGCCGTGATGTCGTGTGCAATGGCCTGTACTGCTGGACGTCCATGGTAGGTGAGCGGTGTCGCGGCGATCTCGACATTCACAGCGGAGCCATCCGTACGCACGAAGCGCAGCTCAACGGGGGCGATCTCTTTGCGGTGCTGCGTCGTGGTGCGGATAAGCGAGGCCGCCAGCTCGCGGTCGTCGGGGTGGATGAGCTCCATGACGTGTGTGCCCACGATATCGGCAGGACTCTCATGGCCCAGCAGCGTCGCCCCGTAGGGATTCATGAAGGCGATGATGCCGTCGATGTGCACCAAGATCAGGTCGGGCGCCAGTTCGACGAGCCGGCGGAAGCGCTCCTCGGACTCACGCAGCATCTTCTCGACCCGACGCCGCTCGGTCACCTCTTCCTGGAGGATGACATTGGAGCGTTGCAGATCGCTTGTCCGCTCCCTCACGCGGTCCTCAAGCTTCTCGCTGTAGAGCTGTAGGGCCATCTCGGCGCGCTTCACATCGGTGATATCGCGTGAGATCTCAACCACGGCGTCCGGTACTCCGTCTTCGCCGGGAATGGGGTACCAGGTCTGCTCGACCCACTGTTCGCGACCGCTGGCTGTGGTGCGCTGGCGCACCGCAGTCGCATTCTGGCCGGTTCGCAAGACGACCCGGGTCCTGCAGCCTTCGCAGGGCACGGGTTCGCCGGCGCTCACTTCGTGGCACTTCGCGCCGACTACCGCCGCTTCGTCCATGCCCAGGTACTCGCACGCGAGCGGGTTCGCGTAGCGGATCTGGTAGTCGCTGTCGATGACCAGGATGGCATCCGGGCTGTTGCCGTAGACCAGTCCGATCTTCTGGCGCTCTATGTCCAGGGCGTTTTCTACGCGTACATGGTGATCGAACAGCCGCTGAGCGTAGACCGCACCGACGATGAAGATGACGGTCATGATGATGCGGAAGACAAGGGCGTGGCCGTCCGGACGCAGCAGCTCGTCGACGAAGCCGGTGCCCCGGGTCATCGATCCAAGAACGGTGTCTGCAAGCCAGAGGACGATTACCGAGACGAGCCCCGCCAGGATGAGCCTGGGCCTATGAGTGTAGAGCCTGGGTCCTGTGCTACTTCTGGCCATCGGGTCCCCACCTCATCCCGGCCACGTGTGTAGCTTAAGGAACGTTCAACCTCATAGGACTATATCGGTATTCGGTCCTTCGGACTATAGCGTCTAGAGTATCTGGCTGAGGAAGGCCTGGGTGCGCTCTTCTCGCGGGCTCTCGAACACCTGCTCGGGAGTCCCTTCCTCGATGATCAGCCCGTCCGCCATCATGATCACGCGGTCTGCCACTTCCCGCGCGAAGCCCATTTCATGCGTGACGGCCACCATCGTCATGCCGCCAGCGGCCATCTCCTGCATGACCTGCAGCACTTCGTTCACAAGCTCCGGGTCCAGGGCAGATGTGACCTCGTCGAACAGCATTATGTCCGGGTCCATCGCCAGCGCGCGGGCGATGGCGACACGCTGCTTCTGTCCACCGGACAGCTGCGACGGCCATGCCTTCTCCTTGTCCGGCAAGCCGACTTTGGCGAGCAGGTCCCTGGCCACCGCGTTGGCCTTCTTCTGGGAGAGGCCCAGTACGTTCACGGGCGCAATGGTGACGTTATGGAGGACGTTCTTGTGCGGGAAGAGCTGGAAGTGCTGGAACACCATCCCCATATGCCGACGGACCTTGTCCAGGTCGCTCGTGGCTGGATCGATGATCTCGCCGTTGACCCTGACAGAGCCTTCGTCGGGGTACTCGAGGAAGTTCAGGCATCGCAGGAGCGTGCTCTTTCCTGATCCCGAGGGCCCGATGATGACAACGACCTCTCCGGATCTGATCGTGAGGTCGATGCCTTTGAGGACGTGCAGGTCACCGAAGTGCTTGTGAAGTCCCTTGATGTCGATGACGTTCATCGCGTGGCCTCCTGTCGGTGCGGAGTCAGTCGTACCTCGAGCTTGTTGACCATCCAGGTGAAGATGACCACCAGCACGAGGTAGTACATGCCTGCCACCAGATAGGTCTCGAACGGCTTGTAGTTGGCTGCGGCTGCAGTCATCGCATTGCTGAACAGCTCCGGTACGCCGAGATAGGCGACCAGGGTACTGTCCTTCAGGCCGATGATGAACTGGTTGCCCAACGATGGGATGGCACGTCGGAACGCCTGCGGCAGGACGATCAGGCGCATCGCCTTGCGGGGCGACATGCCAAGCGACCTGGCGGCTTCTGTCTGCCCGCGGTCGATGTTTTGGATGGCGCCACGGAATATCTCGGCAACGTAGCCGCCGGCATGGAATGCCAGTGCCAGCGAGCCTGCCCAAAACGAACTCAGCACCACGATGGAGCTGATGCCGAAGTAGAGGAACATCAGCTGAACGATGAGCGGGAGTCCTCTTGTAAGGCCGATATAGGCGTCTGCGACGACGTTTGCAACGCGGTTATTGGAGAGTTTGAGGAAGGCGAACAGCAACCCGATCACCACCGCGAGCGCAAGCGATACGGCGGTAAGCTGAAGCGTCAAGCCGGTCGCCCGGAAGAACCCCCAGAAGTGCTCTTGTATGACGGTCAGGAATGCCAAGTTCGTCTCCTTACGGTGAGCGGGGGCCGACCTTGGCGGCCGACCCCCGATTCTCTTGCTGCTGTCACGAAGCGGGAACCGCTCCGAGCGTGTGCAGCTACTGGCCCAGGATGTTCTCGTTGAACCAGCGCATGCTGATCTCTTCGTAGGTGCCGTCAGCGATCATGTCTTCAAGGGCGCCGTTGATGGCGTCAAGAAGCTCGCTGTCGCCTTCCTGTACGGCGATCCCCATCTCGTCTTCTTGCAGCACGTCGCCTACGGCCTCGATCTCAAGGCCGGAGTCGTTGCGGGCCATGAACCCGACGAGCTTGTCGGTGATGACAGCATCGACGCGTCCGGTGACGAGGTCCTGGAGCGCGACGACGTCGCTGTCATAGGTGGTGACGTTGCCTTCATCGGTCAGGCCCTTGGCCAGATCGAGGTAGGTCGAGGCCTTGACCACACCGATCTTGGCTCCATCCAAGTCGTCCGGACCGGCGATGTCCGTCGTTCCTTCTGCAACGAAGATCTGGGCGCCCGAGCGATAGTAGGGGGTAGTGAAGTCGACCTGTTCTTCGCGCTCAGCGGTGATGCCGTGGGAGGCGACAAGGGCGTCGTACTTGCCGGCCTTGAGGCCCTGGATGAGCGTGTCGAAGGGAACGGGAGACTGCATCACGGGTTCACGGTCGATGCGCTTCGCGATCTCGTTGGCGATATCGACGTCGAAGCCGACTATCTCGCCACCCTCATCAAAGCTGAACGGCCGGTAAGCGCCTGAGTTGGCGAACACGAACTGCTCCTGCGCGGCATCGTCTGATGCAGTGGAGGTGTCTGTGGTTCCGCAGCCGGCGGCTGCAGCCATCGACGCGACCAACGCCGCGGCCAGGAGTGCTTTCAATACGTTCTTCATTCCGGTGGGCCTCCATCTCATGGGGTTCGGACACCCTGGTCAGCACTCTGGCGTTTCCGCACCCTGTTGGTGCAGAAGCCGGTCATGGACGTGCCTGAGCGCGGCGACTATCGCACGATGATGACCAAGGATTGCGCTGAGTATACCGAAAGAAACCGAAATAGCCAAACGCATGGTATCAATTATGCAAATTACATCCACATGTATACATGCGCGCACCCGCCCGCGCGCATGCGCGTGTATATGTATGTAGGGGTGCCAGGCGCGAGCGCTCATGGTCGCGCAAGCGGTGGTACAATCTCGGGACACTTGAAGGCGGCACGTGTAAGCGGAGGTATCCCATGCATATCGTCATCCTCGGCGGTGGCCCCGGTGGCTACTCGGCGGCGTTTGAAGCGGCCCGGCTCGGCGCGCAGGTAATACTCATCGAGCAGGAGCGACTGGGCGGCACCTGTCTGAACTGGGGCTGCATCCCGACAAAGACCATCCTCCGATCGGCTCACATAGTCGCAGACACCCGTCAGGCGGCGGAGTTCGGTCTGAACGCGGCTGTTGCAAGTGTGGACGTTCCTGCGCTGCGCGCTCGCAAGGAGCGCGTCGTCGATGAGCTCGTGGGCCAGATCGAAAGCGGCGCGAAGCGTTTGAAGGTCAGTGTGGTCACCGGTGCCGGCCGCCTTGTCGCGCCGCACACGGTAGCGGTCGAGATGGCCGATGGGACAACACAGACCATCGAAGGCGACGTGGTGATCCTGGCCACCGGCTCCGCGGTGTTCAAGCTTCCCAACATCGACCATGAGATGGAAGGCGTCTGGACCAGCGACGAAGCGGTGTCGCTTTCCGAGATACCAAAAGACCTCGTCATCATCGGCGGCGGTGTGATCGGCCTGGAGTTCGCGTGCGCCTATGCCGCGTTCGGCAGCAAGGTCACCGTGGTGGAGCTCATGGAGCAGGTTCTACCTGGAAACGACCGGCGCGTGGTGAAGCAGACGCAGTCCGCGCTGGAGGATATGGGCGTGGAGTTCCATCTGGGCGACGCGGTGGAGAAGGTGGAGCGTGTCGACGGACGCATGCGCTCGACCCTTCGCAGCGGTGCCGTGCTGGACAGCGAGATCGTGATGAGCGCCGTGGGCCGCATCCCCAACTCGGCCGGCCTTGGTTATCCGGAAGCCGGCATCCAGATGGACCGCGCGGCCGTGAAGGTCGACGAGTACTTCCGCACCAACCTCGAAGGCGTCTATGCGATAGGCGACCTTATCGGCGGGATGATGCTTGCGCATGTGGCTGAGGAGGAGGGCGTCGTAGCGGCACGCAACGCTGTGGCCGGGTTCCACAGCGTGGGCGCCACCCCGCACCTTGAGACGGTCCGGTACGACTGCATCCCGGCATGCGTCTACACCTTCCCCAACGTGGCGGTGGTGGGCAGCTCGCGCGATTCTGCCAAAGAGAGCGGAATCGAAGCGGTGCAGGCCGTGGCCAAATTCGCAGCCAACGGCAAGGCCCTTGGCGAAGGCGAATCTGAAGGGTTCGTGCAGATGGTCGCCGAGAAGGGAACGGGCCGCATCATAGGTTGCCAGATAGTGGGCCCGCATGCCGTCGAGATCATCCACGAGATAGCGGTTGCGATGGCGCATGACATAACGGTGAAGCAGCTTGCAGAGACGGTGCATGCACATCCCACGGTGAGCGAGGTCATCAAGTTCGCGGCGATCGACGCGGCAGGGAAGTGCGGGCTGTAATGGCGTATGAGCACGGAAGTGGCGCCAAGCGTATGCCCGAGTGGATGCGCCGTCCCATAGCGCACGAGGGCAAGTACGATACCGTCAAAGACCTGATGGCCAAACTCGACCTGCACACGGTGTGCGAGTCAGCCAAGTGCCCCAATCAGGGTGAGTGCTTCGCAAGCGGGACCGCCACGTTCCTGGCGATGGGCGATGTCTGCACGCGCAACTGCCGGTTCTGCGCGGTGGAGGCCAGAAAGCCCGCTCCGCTCGATCCCGATGAGCCAGGCAGCATCGCCCAGGCGGTGCTGCTCATGCGCATCAAGCACGCGGTGATCACCATGGTCACAAGAGACGACATCCCGGATGGCGGTGCGGCGCATCTCGCGGAGATCATCAAAGCCTTGCGGGATGTCTCGCCGGGTACTCGCATCGAGGTGCTGACGAGCGACTTCAAGGGAGATCTCGATGCGGTCGACGTGGTAGCTGACGCGCTTCCGGATGTGTTCAACCATAACGTCGAGACGGTTCCGCGCCTGTACGCCGAGGTGCGGCCTATCGCGATCTATGAGCGCAGCCTCTCGGTGCTGCAGCACGTGAAGGAGCGCCATCCTGACCTGCCCACGAAGTCCGGCATGATGGTCGGCCTTGGCGAGCAGTTCGACGAGGTCGTCGGCGTCATGCGTGATCTGCGAGCGGTCGGCTGTGACCTGCTCACCATAGGCCAGTACCTGCGGCCCAGCCGCAAGCACCTGCCGGTGACCGAGTTCGTGCACCCGGACGTGTTCGAGCGCTATGCCGCCGAGGCAACGGCCCTGGGTTTCAGCGCGGTCGCCAGTGCGCCGTTCGTGCGCAGCAGCTACCACGCGGGTGAGATGGCTGCCAAAGCCACCTGACGGGCTATCCTTCTCGGCCAAGCACGATCGGGTCACTTGCACGGTTGCGCCCCGCGTTCTTGGCGGCATAGAGTCCCTGATCGGCCGTCGCAAGGAGCTTGTCGATGCTGCGCGGGTTGGACCCGGCGATATCAGCGGCGACGACTCCTCCAACGGATACGCTCACGGGGACCGCGTGCCCGTCATCGCTGGTGAGCTCGAGCCGGCGCACGGTTTCAAGAATGCGGTCCACCAGCAGGCAGTATTCGTCCGAATCGGTCTCCGGTGCGATCACCGCGAACTCGTCGCCTCCGTAGCGGACCACCATGTCCGAAGAGCGTGTGGCCGAGCGGATCGCATGAGCCACCGCCCGCAATGCAGTGTCGCCGAAGCGATGGCCGAAGTCGTCGTTGATGCCTTTGAAGAAGTCGATGTCTATCAGCAGCACCGTCAGCGGTCTTCCGTATCGCGAGGACCATGCCGACCACTGGTGCAGGTGGGTGTCCAGCGCCCGCCGGTTGTGGATGCCGGTCAAAGGGTCGCGGGTCGCGTAGACCGCGAGCGTCAGGTTGTCGTGCCATGTCCGCGCCAGGATCCCTGCCAGAAACGCAGCGAGCGAGCCCGGTTCGTAGTACTGCTCTATAGCCGAGATGAGACGCTCGAGGTGGGTCGAGTAGGCGCTGCGCCGCTGTTCCGCGCGCCCCGGCTCGGTCAGGTCGATGAGCTCGCCGAACACCGGGTCGATCATGTAGAACTCGATACGGGCAGCCAGGGCGAGCGCTGCCTCCGGATCTGTGGGCACTTCTTCGCCCTCGATCATCGCGCGCAGTTCCGCGCTGAGCGATCGCATCCTATCGGCGAGACCCGATTCGTTGTTCACGATGTTGGGCATGAGCCCTTGCTCGTAGGCGTGCAACAGGTCTTGCCACCAGCCGACGTGTGACCCCTCCTCGGCAGACATCTGTCGGAAGAGCTCTTTGAGCGGGGAGTCTGTGCAATTCTTGGCGAGAGAGTTGTACGTCTTCTCGGCGAGCTGGTCCATTTCCACGCAGAGTTCCAGGATGGCTTGCACGGGCACCTCCACTGTCGCCTTACTTAAGCATATCCCCAACTAGCCTGATACGATTGCTGTATGGCGTATGAACCGCGTTTCTACAGGGATGGATCTTCAGCCGAAGGCCTGGTCTCGTTCGTTGTTGTCAACGCCGAGACGGACCTTCATATCAGCGCGCGCAAAGACCTCTCGCGGGATGCGGCCGCCATCGTTGCGCGATCCCGTGGGGAGCTTGAGACCTACATCGCGGCGCATCCGCGCTTCGGGACCAGCTACGTCCCTGTAGAAGTGGAGCCGGGAGCGCCGGAGATCGTGCGTGCCATGGCCACAGGCGCGAACGCGACAGGTGTGGGTCCTATGGCTGCTGTCGCCGGCGCCATCGCGCAGCGAGTCGCGGAGGGTCTGAGCAAGTCGTCTCCTGAAGTCATCGTGGAGAACGGCGGCGATATCTACGTCATGGGGCACCGCGACCGGACGATCGCCGTGTGGGCAGCGGCCTCGCCTTTCTCGGGCAAGCTGGGCTTGCGCCTGCACGGTGAGGCGCTTCCTGTGGCGGTATGTACATCTTCAGGGAAGATAGGCCATAGTGTCTCCTTCGGACGGTCGGATACCGTGACAGTGCTGGCGGTGGATGGCGCCCTCGCCGACGCCGCAGCCACCGCGCTTGCCAACCGTGTGAGGCAGGTGGACGACATAGACCCGGCAATCGCCTTTGGACGCGCGATCGAGGGCGTCTCAGGAGTCCTCGTGACCGTCGGTGACAGGATCGGCGCATGGGGAGCGGTGGAACTCGCGTCACTGGGCGAGTGAAGCAGCCGTCGGCAGGATAGAATAGACTTCAGCAGGCATACGACCTGAGGGGCCCATGATGGACAGCATCGACGAACTGGATATGTTCGAAGCCGAGCGAAGGCTCGCGCTCTATAACGAGTACCGCGACGCGGCACGCGTCTTCACCTACTACATAGAGACCGAGCTCCGTGCCTATCTTGCGAACGAGGTGGACGTGGAGCCGGTGCAGAGTGCCGGCGGTGTCTACTTCAAAGTCACCCTGACGGATGTCTGGATCTATGAGGCCGAGCGCCTCAATCGCTTCGTGCCCGAGACGGTCATCTACTCGATCAACGATGTGCACGTCCAAAAGCTCAAGGTCGAGGAGTAGTCCGGGAGCATGGATCGCGAGCAGGCACAGCAGCGGGCCCACAAGCTACGTGAGGAGATAGGCCGCCACAACTGGCGTTACTACGCCCTGGACGAGCCGGAGATCTCTGACGGCGCTTACGACGCGCTTGTGCGTGAGCTGCAGCAGATCGAGGCCGAGTATCCGGACCTTGTGACACCGGATTCCCCCACGCAGAGGGTGGGCTCCGCACCGGCCACGCAGTTCGGGTCCGTCAAACACGCGCAGCGCATGTATTCGTTGGACAACGCGATGGACCTTGATGAGCTCGACGGCTGGCTCGAGCGTGTGGAGCCGGAGGTCTCCCGGCGTGGATGCGGCTACCTGTGCGAACTCAAGATCGATGGCAGCAGCATCGCTCTCACCTACACAGGGGGAGTGCTGGTGCGCGCCGCGACACGTGGAGACGGCAAGACCGGCGAGGACGTCACCGCCAACATCCGCGCCATCAACAGCGTGCCTTTGAGGCTGCTTGTCCCGGGCACTGTGGCACCGGCCCAGGACACGTTGTTCTCTGATGAGCCGGTGGCGGCGACCGTCGAGGTGCGCGGAGAAGTCTACATGCCCAAAGAGTCGTTCGAGCGGCTGAACGCCGAGCAGGACGATGCGGGCCAGCCGACGTTCGCCAATCCCCGTAACGCGGCAGCGGGTTCGGTGCGGCAGAAAGACCCCGCAGTCACCGCGTCACGGGATCTCTCGGCGTTCATGTACCAGATCGCCGATGCGCGCGCGCTGGGGATCGGGACGCAGCATGAAGCGCTCGCGTGGCTGCATGAGGCGGGGTTCAAGGTCAATCCGGACGTCAAGCTGTGTGCACAGGCCGCCGAGGTCCATGCGTTCTGTGAGTGGGCCCTGAACGTCCGAAACGACCTGCCGTACGAGATCGACGGCGTGGTGGTCAAGGTGGACGACTTCGCGCTTCAAGAGGAGCTGGGCTACACAGCCAAAGCCCCGCGTTGGGCGATCGCGTTCAAGTTCCCGCCGGAGGAGAAGACCACCGTGCTGCGCGAGATACGTGTCCAGGTGGGTCGCACCGGCGCCCTCACGCCGGTGGCGGAGTTCGACCCGGTGACCGTCGCGGGTTCCACGATCGCTCGAGCCACCCTGCACAACGAAGACGAGATTCGGCGCAAGGACGTCCGTATCGGCGATACGATCATCGTCCGCAAGGCGGGAGACGTCATCCCCGAGGTCGTCGGGCCGGTCGAGCGACTGCGCGACGGCAGCGAGCTGGAGTGGTCCATGCCCGCATACTGCCCCAGTTGTGGCAGCGATGTCTGGCGTGAAGAGGGCGAAGTCGTCGGCCGGTGCACCAATGCCGGTTGTCCTGCCCAGCGCCTGGAGCGTCTGGGTCATTGGGCCTCGCGCGGGGCGATGGACATCGACGGCATGGGCACTGAGATCATCACGCGGTTGGTGGAGCAAGACATGCTCCACGACGTCGCCGACTTCTATGCCTTGCGGTTCGATGACTTGAGCTCGCTGGATCTTGGCCGCATCAAGAAGGACGGTACCCCGCAGCTCCTTGGCGGGACCATCGCCCGCAAGCTGATGGAGAGCCTCACCGCGAGCAAGGCCCGGCCGCTGGCCCGACTGCTCTTCGGTCTGGGTATGCGGCACGTCGGCTCGACGGTCGGCGAGGCCCTTGCCTCCGCCTACCGCTCCATCGACGCTCTGATGGCGGCGAGCGAGGACGAGCTTGCACAGGTCGAGCAGGTGGGCCCCAAGATCGCCGCGTCCGTGAAGGCGTTTTTCGCCAATCCCGAGAACATCGACATCGTCGAGCGGCTCAAGTCCGCGGATGTTCGGCACGCTGACCCCGTGGACGAAGGGGAACGCAGGGAGCAGACCCTTGCCGGCCTCACGTTCGTGCTCACGGGAGCGCTGGAGCGCTACACGCGAGAGTCCGCAGGCGCGGCTCTCAAGGCTCTGGGTGCTAGGGTCTCCGGCAGCGTGAGCAAGAAGACATCGTTCGTGGTGGTAGGTGCCGATCCCGGCAGCAAGTACGACAAGGCCATCGAGCTGGGTGTTCCCACGCTTGAAGAGGATGCACTTGAGATGATCATCAAGTCCGGACTGCCCCCCGCGGAGGATGTACTGTGAGCCGCGAACCGCTGGGTGCGCTTCGCTGGCCGGTCTCGGCGCTCATAGGTCTGATACTGCTGGTGTTGATGCTCACTGTCGCAGGGGCGGTGTTCGCCTTCGGCGGCCTGCTGGCGGATCTGCCGGAAGGCGTGGCCGCCGTGCTGCAGACGGCGATCCTGGCTTTGCAGTATGCGCTCCCTGTGTTGCTGGTGGCGCTGCTTGGCAGGCTCCGTGGCGCGAGCTTCTCCCAGTCCGTCTTGCTACGGCCGTTCTCACTGGGCCAGGGCGTAGGGCTCGCCATCGGCGTTGCCATTGTGGGCCGTGTCCTCAACGGCGTCTACAGCATCGTGGTGGTCATGCTTGGCATCGATCCGCCTACCACCACCGATGTCACCCAGCTCTTTCCCGAGACGCTCATCGGGGCGCTCGCGGTTGTCGTCCTTGCGGTGATCGTGGCGCCGGTGGCCGAGGAGATCATGTTCCGGGGTGTCCTCTATACAGGCCTTCGGGACCGTTTCTCTCCCGTGTCCGCAGCGATCGTTTCCTCGGCGGTGTTCGCGGTCTTCCACGGTGAGCCGTTCGTGTTCCTGCCCATCTTCGCCTTGGGCCTCATGCTTGCCTGGCTGACCGAGACGACACGCTCTGTGTGGCCCGGCATCGTGGGCCATGCGGTGTTCAATGCCACCGCTGTGGCGCTGCTCTACCTGTTGAGATTCCTACCCGACGTGCCCTTGCCATGAGCCCTCAGGCCAGACTCTTGCTCACTCCCAGGATGTGCGACCGATGTGGTCGCTGTCTTTCGGCGTGCCCGCTCAACGCGCTTCGCGTAGGCCGGTCCTACATCATGGTCGACTGGGTCCGCTGCAATGGCTGCAACAAGTGTGTGGCCGTCTGCGACTCCGGAGCGATCAAAGCGATAGGGAGCGCGTCCCAAACGCCGCGTGCGCGCAGCAGCGCCCGCGCCGGAAGCACGGCAGCCAAGACGCCGGCGGCAGGCCGTACCGCGAAGCCCGTCAAGCGCAAGCGAGAGCATGATCGCTTCGAGTGGTCGCTTCTGGAAGCGCTGGCCACGCTGTCGGTGACCTTCTCGGCGTTCATGGCCAAAGAAGCGCTCACCGCGTCTGCGACGCTGCGGGCGATGCCCACCGAGGTGCTCGTACCCGTGCGGATCCTGGTCCTTGCCGCGTACTATGTGCTGCAGCTCGCCTTGCTGCGATGGCTCGTGTACCGCCGTGACGGCTCGTTCACTGAGGCGTTCGGACTGCGCGGCATCGATACCACCTTCGCCGAGAAGCTCCGCTCGGCCTGGCTCGTGCTGGTGGGCCTGTTGGGGACACGGGCGATCGCCACGGGGTACGGGCTGGTGACCCGCGAGCTGGGCCTTACTCCCCAGGTTGGCACCGACACCGTCACCAGGGTCTTCGGCACGGCGCCCGGCGGCCTGGTCCTTGCCGTGCTCATGTTGGTGTTCGTGGGTCCGTTCGTCGAGGAGCTCGTCTTCCGGGGTGCCCTTCTACGGGGTCTGGAAGCCAGGCTGGGCGCATGGCCCGCCATCATCATCCAGGCCGTGCTCTTTGCGGCATTCCACCGCTCCTGGTGGTTGCTGCTGCCCATGACCGTCCTTGGCATCGCGCTGGGATGGCTTGCGCATGAGAGACGGGGACTCTGGCCGGCGATAGCTTTGCATGCCCTCTACAACGCGCTCAGTGTCGCCGCTGTGGTCTGGGTCGTCTTCGCGGGATAGTGCGACGTCATCGTGTGTGATCTTTGTGGATGTAGTGCGATTCGCTGCAGAGAGTGCGCGCTTGTGCCGATAACAACGGAGAGCGATTCCTCGCATACGATGACCAGCTAACAAACGGAGCTTGCTTTGCCGTTGTCACTCAAGCCCGCAAAGAAGCATACACACACCCCGCAGCCCCCCGGACCACTATGGCGAGCGGTGCTGCTCGTCGTCCTTCTGTCCGTCGCGGTGGCCCTTATCGAGTCCTATGTGTACCGGCGAACAGTGGATGAGTATGTCCTTCGCGGCCGCGAATCGCTTGAGCGCGTGGCTGCCGGTCGCGCCGAGGACTGTGGGCTATGGGTGAGCTATCACGCTCAGGATCCGCTTGAGATCAGTGGCCAGGCAGGTATCGCACAACAGGTCGACGGGCTGCAGACCACAGCGGATCCCATGATCACTGAGTATCTGGCTGACCGCTTCGATTCGATCGTCTCTTTGCGCGGTTATGATTCGGTGGCCCTTTACGCTCGAGATGGCACGCTCATACTGGCCTCCGGACCGGCCCCGCAGGAGCTGGACTTGGAGGTAGCCTCACGCGCAGATGCGGTAGGGCTGTACTTCTTTGATGAATTCGACGAGTCCACCGGACGATGGTATGCGCAATGGGTGACCCCTCTTTCCGGTGACGGGATGGTGGACGCGCCGTCACTTGTCGCGTTCCGGGCGGATATGGCCGGTCTTTCCCAGGCCGCGGCAGGCGAGGTGTCCACCTCATTCGAGATCAACCAGCTGGCCGTGGTCCGGCCGGGACTCAGCAAAGCGGGTTACTCCTTCCTGAACGGCACGGACCCGGGTGAGCCTCTGGATGTCGATGACCCCATCGTCGCCGGTGGCCTTGATGCCGATATCGACGGATCGGGCACCGTCGCGTTGGATCTTGATGACGGGTCCACAGTCTGTCTGGGCATCGCGGAGGTTCCCGGGACGAGTTGGCGTGTCGTGGTGAGCGCCGAGCAAAGCGCGATTCTGGCCGAACTCGGTGACGTGCCGCGCATGCTGGTCTCCCTGACGCTCCTTGTCTCTGTCGTTCTGACGCTGGTGATGGCTCTCATACGTCGCAACGTCGCGCAGCGCTATCGCGAGTATCAGACGCTACAGGAGCTCCGGTACGCGGTGGAGGCCCAGGATCGCTTCTTCGCCAATATGAGCCATGAGTTGCGGACGCCGCTCAACTCGATAATGGGTTTCACCAACGTGCTCCTCTCGGATATGGCAGGGGAGTTGAACGACGAGCAGAGACGCCAGATGGGGATGATCGACCAGTCCAGCAAGAGATTGCTGGCCCTTGTCAACGACGTTCTCGATCTGAGCAAGCTCAAGGCGGATGCGGATGTGGTGGACATCTCGGAGTTCTACGCTCTGGAGCTGGGCAGCACCGTATGCGAGCTGATGAAGCCATTGAGTGCCGGCAAGTCCCTTGAATGCGTGCTGAGCGTGAGCGATGAGGACCTTCTTATGAGCTCTGACCGGACGATGATCGAGAGGATCTTGCTGAATCTGCTCAGCAATTCGATCAAGTTCACACAGAAGGGCTTCGTGAGGCTGGATGTACGCTCCCTTGGCGATGAGAAAGTGGAGTTCGCTGTGGCTGACAGCGGGTGCGGCATCCCTGCCGATCGTCTGGGCGAGGTCATGCAAGAGTTCCGGCAGATCATCGAGCCTCAGGGCGGCAAGCCGGTGGGCACCGGCCTCGGGTTGGCCATCAGCAAAGCGATGGCCGAGTCGCTCGGCGGCGAGTTGACGGTGGAGAGCACCTATGGTGCGGGTTCCACATTCCGCCTGATCGTCCCAAGGGCGTATACGGCCTAGCTCGACGGTGCCTGCGTCTCACTTCCCCGTTCGGTGCTTTCGAGTCGCGTTTCCTCGGGTATGATGGAACGCGTCCGTAACGGCGATACCGTGGAGAGTGACCCCGCATGTCCATTTCCGAGTCCGACGTCCGACACGTCGCGCTCCTGGCGCGCCTTGCGCTGGCCGATGAGCAGGTCGCTCAGCTGCAAGTAGAGCTCAACTCGATCCTCGGCCACATAGATGAGCTGCAGGGACTCGATCTTGCCGGCGTCCAGCCGACGGCCCATGCCCTTGAGATGACCAACTCGATGCGCCCCGATGTCGTGAAGCCGGGACTGTCCAGGGACATGGCTCTGCTCAACGCACCCGAGTCCGAGGACGGGGCCTTCGTGATCCCCGCCATCGTAGGAGCGGGGGAGGACGAATGACCGATCTGAGCTCGCTTACCGCCGCCGACATCCGTGACGGCATCGCTGCCAAGGAGTTCTCTGCACGCGAGGTGGCCGACGCCGCGTTCGCACGCGTCGAGGCTCTGGAGCCTCAGGTGCACGCGTTCAACCAGCTCACGCCCGAGTTGGCTGAGAAAGCCGCGGACCGCATCGACGCGATGGTGGCTGCTGGCGAGAAGCTGCCGCCGCTTGCCGGCGTCCCCACGGGCATCAAAGACAACATGAACCTGGTGGGCACGCGTACCACGTGCTCATCCAAGATACTGGCCGACTACCAGTCGGCCTACGACTGCACCGCGGTCCGGCGGTTGCTGGACGCGGGCGCGCTTCCTGTGGGCAAATGCAATCTCGACGAGTTCGCTTTTGGTTCCAGCACGGAGAATTCGGCTTTCGGCCCCACTCGCAACCCGTGGGACCTGGAGCGAGTACCCGGAGGCAGTTCCGGCGGCAGCGCGGCGTGTGTCGCGGCCGGGATGGCGACCGTCTCGCTGGG
>JBFHJN010000041.1:0-23674 GCA_041595875.1 Coriobacteriia bacterium | reverse complement strand
CCGACGAACTGCAAGATCGCCCGCAGGTCCTTGAGGTCCAGCAGCAGCAGGCCGTTGTCATCCGCCACGCGAAACGCGACGTTGAGCACGCCCTCCTGGATGTCGTTGAGGTTGAGGAGCCGGCTGATCAGCAGCGGCCCCAATTCAGAGACGGTCGTCCGGACGGGGTGGCCCTGCTCGCCGAATACGTCCCAGAACGCAACGGGACTGCCGCCGTAATCGTACGGCCCCAGCCCGAGCTTCTCCACACGCTCGATGACCTTGGGATTGTCACCCCCGGCCTGCGAGACGCCTGACAGGTCCCCTTTGATGTCAGCTGCGAAGACCGGCACTCCCATGCGGCTGAATCTCTCGGCGAGTATCTGGAGCGTCACGGTCTTGCCGGTGCCGGTAGCACCCGCAACGAGGCCATGACGATTGGCCATGCTCAGGAGCAGATTCAGTTCGGAATCGTTCTTCGCGATGAGCAACCCGTCAGACGTGTCTGTCATAAGTCTCCCCTTGATCCGGCGGCGGCCTGATAGGGGTTTCTTTCCCGAGGTGCTGTGGCGCGACACGCCGCGACCCGCGTCGGTTAGACTGGGAGACTGGAACCAGTGAGGGAGAATGATGTCTGAGCCCGCACCTGCACTGCTCGCACTGAGCGACGTGGAATACGAGTACACCGGCGCCCTGGTCTTGCGGGGCGTGACACTGGATGTGGGGCCGGGTGAGATCGTCGCGCTCATCGGCCGCAACGGCGCGGGCAAGTCCACGCTGCTCCGATGCGCCGCCGGTTGGAGCGCCCCAAGCAAGGGCACCGTGCACGTGACCGGTAAGGAGCTCCGCTACGCCGACCGCGAGCTGCGCTCGCAGCTGGTACTGGTGACCGACACTCCCCCGTTCTATGACGACCTCTCCGCGCGTGAGCACATCAAGTTCGTGCTGCGCGCCAACCGGCTTGAGGATCGCGAGGCGGAAGCAGAACGGCTGCTGACCGACTTCGGGATCGCTGATGCAGCGAATGCCTACCCGTCCACGTTCTCACGCGGCATGCGCTACAAGCTGGCGCTCGTGATGGCGCTGGCGCTGCAGCCGAAGCTGCTGCTGCTCGACGAGCCCTTCGGGCCCATCGATCCCGTCTCGGCATCAGAGCTGTGGACGGCGCTGAGAGCGGCGTCGGCACGCGGGTCCGGCGTCTTGCTGAGCAGCCATCAGCTGCCCGAAGGCGCCATGCCTGACCGCTACGTCGTGCTCGAGGATGGCCGCGTTCTGGCCAGCGGTTCTGCGCAAGAGCTTGCCGAGAAGGGCATGTCCGCCACGCTCAGCAGCGTGCTGCACTCCACGTTGAGCGCCGACACCGCCTCGTGCGATGCGTGACGCAGGGCTGCTTCTGTGGCTCCGCTGGCGCCACCTCCGGGGACGCATCCGCTTCTGGGCCGCCATCGGCGGGGCGGACCTGGAAAGCGGGTCGCTCACTAACCGGCTGTATGCCATCTACCTGAGCGTGGTCTGCGCGATCTGGCTGTACCTGATGTGGGCGTCTGCGACAGATATCGTGTTCGAGATGGGCCTTGCTGACGTGGCCGCCAGAGGCATGGCGCTTCGCGTCCTGGCATTAGTCCCGCTTGCGGCCTTCGCATTCCTGGGTGCGCGTGCGCTGCGCAGCTCGCCTGTGAAGTTCACCTTCCAAGACATGGCGTACGTGGCAGGAACGCCCCTGGACCGGGGAGTGCTCGCACTTCTGGACTGCGTGCGTGAGACAGTGCCTCTCGCGCTTGTAATCGGCCTCGTGGACTTTCTCGTGGCTGTGGCGATGACCCGCGTGGACGACGTCCATCTGGTCATCGGCCCTGCACTGACCAGCGCGCTGGCCGCGGCTGCTGCCGTAGCGACAGCCAATCTCCTCGCGTGGCTGCTCGGACTCATGCGGATGGCGGCGCGAAGAGGTCGGCCCTGGCCTGGGGCGGTCTGGCTGGTCCCCGTGGCCGTACTGGCGCTGGGTATCGTGCTCGAGGATGCCGGGGCCTGGTTGGGCGCCGCGATCGTCTCGCCGCTTGACCTCGGTTCGGCGCCCGCGTCCCTTGGTGCGCTGATCGGTCTGAGCCTTGCCGCGCTTGTGGCCATCCCGCTTGTCGGACGCCGCCTCGACACGATCCGGGTGGTGGATGAGAGCGGCCTCTACGCTCAGCTCCAGGTGTTCCGGCCGCTGGCGATCTACGACTCCCGCGCAGTACGCGACATCACCCGGCGCAAGAAGCTCGCCGCTCGCAAGCCTGTAGGCAAACTCCCGGCAGGCGTTGGCCCGTGGGCGCTTGTCGCGCGGGCCTGGGTCGCGCATCTGCGCCAGCCCTCAAGCCTGCTCACCCCGCTGCTGTGGGGCGCTGCGCTGGTTCCCTCGGCAGTGGTCCTCTCTCTTGAACCGCGCCCCATCCTGATGTACTTCCCATGGTTCTTCGCCGTGCTCGTTGCGCCCGCCGAGAACCTCGTCCATGTCTTCCGAGAAGAGATCGATCGCCCCAGCCTGCGGGAGTTGCTCCCGTTCGACAACCTCAAGTTGCTGGCGCTGGAAGGACTGCCCGCGCTTTTGATCCTGTGCCTTTCCAGCGTGGCGTTCTGGCTCGTAGAAACAAGCCCCGCGCCCACCCCGCAGAACATCGTCTTGAGCCTGCTGCTGGGTGTCGTGCTGTTCTTCTGCCGTGGGTTGGAACACGTGCGCATACTCAACATGAAGCGACCGCTTGGCTTCCCGGTCACGGCTGGCGTTACCAGTGTGGCCATTTTGGCCGCAAGCGCCGGCGGTTCGCTGGTAAGCGGTGTGCTGGTCGCAGTGGTCTGCGTCATCCTGCTGGGCAGTATGCTGGCCGCCAGCGAGATCTAGACAGCAAGAACGAGGGCCGCGCTTGGCGGCCCTCGATACTCCTGCTATTGAGTCAAAGCTACGACTCGTCGGCTTCCGTCTTACGGGAGCGAACCTTCAGCACTACGCCTCCAGCCGTTGCCATGGCCGCTGCGAAGAGCGCCAGGTTGAGCTCTCCACCCGTGTAAGGGAGGTATGGCGTGTCGTCTTCGTCATCGGTCGGGGTGAATGGGAGGAACGGATCGTCTGGGTCCTCAGGGTCCTCGGGATCATCCGGGTCCTCTGGATCTTCTGGGTCCTCAGGGTCCTCGGGATCCTCAGGATCGTCTGGGTCCTCAGGGTCCTCGGGATCATCCGGGTCCTCAGGGTCTTCAGGGTCTTCAGGGTCCTCAGGGTCCTCGGGATCTTCCGGGTCCTCAGGGTCTTCTGGGTCCTCAGGGTCCTCAGGGTCTTCAGGATCGTCGGGATCCTCGGGATCATCCGGGTCCTCAGGATCGTCGGGGTCCTCAGGATCTTCTGGATCATCCGGGTCCTCGCCGCCGGTCAGGTCGTGCGAGACATGGCTCAGCACCAGTTGCCCCACACCCTGGGAATCGACCACTGCAGCGGCCGAAGCAAGGACGTCGTGACCGGAAGTGCCTACGTAGAAGTGCTGCGTCTGCCCGTTACCCACCGGACGTGCCGTGGCGCTTCCAGTGGCGCCGGAAGCGAAGGTCACACTCAATGTGCCGGCGCCCGTCCCGCGATCAAGCCCGTTGAGCACGAAGTGCCACACGACCGCTGCGGAAAGACCACCGTCATCTGATTCATTGTTGAACGTCGAGCTGCTTGCGCCAACGTGCGCCGACTTGAGCGGCACGGTGGTTGAGGCAAACCCGGGAACCGCATACGCGAACAGAACCGCTACTGCCAGTGCCAGAGCAAGAAGATCACGTGATAGAGAGCTTGCAGTTTTCATCGTCCACGTTGTTGCCTTCATCACTGCTCGCCTCCTCCTTCGATCGTGTTCGTATCGTCTGATTAGTACGTCCCACTAATTAGTGTCAGCTAATCAGCTCTATTAGTCTTTGTTATTGTACGTTCATCCCGCCGACGCGCACGCGACCGTATCAAGGCAAACAAAAAGACCCACCTTAGAGGAAAGGCGGGTCTTTGAGCTTGTGTGTCGTAGGCGGGTTCTCAGGCGGCGCCTACGACGGCTCCGTGTGCACTAGGCAAGACCTAGATGGAGGACAACAGTGTTGCGATGATCATTACGGCGCCGACGATCATGAGCGCACGTCCGGGATAGATGACGCCCTCGCTGAAGCTGTCCTGCGTGTATGAACTGAACATGGGGCACCTCTTTCGCGGGTATCTATGTTTCGAGTAGATTATCGGACGATAAACGTTTTAGAACCAGCGTCCCTTACTGGATTGAGCAGTAAGTCGCACTTAACGTTTTGGCGAGACGGATGCGGCTCGCTCAAGAATCCCGGGAGAACTAGCGTGCCGCTGTTATCTCACGAGCTCCGCCAGACGCCAGCCCCACCACCAGCAGGTCCGCAGGACGCCGAGAGAACAGCCCGTGTCCCACCACGCCGGGGATAGCGTCGAGGACCGCTTCAAGCTCCTCGGGTACTGCAAGATCAAGGCCCGTGACGTCGATGATCCGGTTCCCGTTGTCACTCACAAACCCGGGACGCAGACCGGGCTTCCCGCCCATCACGTGAAGATGGCACTCCACGCTTGCCAGGGCAGGCCCAAGCACCTCGATCGCCAACGGGAACGAGCCTAGCTCGGGCACCAGCTTCGTCTCGTCGACGATGCACAGGAATCTCTCGGCCATAGCGGCCATGATCTTCTCGCGAACGAGCGCCCCTCCTCCACCCTTGATGAGGCGGAGCATCGGGTCGGCCTCATCGGCGCCGTCGACATAGAGCGAGACGCCGCAGACCGTACCTGGCTCGATGACCCGGATCCCCGCCTCGGCCAGCATCCTTCCGGTCACAAGCGAGCTGGGGACCGCGCCTGCAAGCGAGATCCCGGACCTGCCCAGGGCGCGCACGAAGGCCTCGGCGGTGGAGCCCGTCCCCACTCCGATGACGGCTCCCTCGAACACATGCGAGAGCGCGGCGCGGGCGGCCTCGTCCTTCATCGCCTGAAGATCACGCATCTGCATCACTCCACGAAGACGGCGGAGTACCAGTTCTGCTGATCGCTCTCATCGGCCAACGGCTGAAGTGGAAGGCCGAAGTGATGGGCGGTCTTGAACACATCGATCCCCACGCTGTGGAACGCAGGGCGCGCTTTCTTGGGATTGGCACAGGGGCGACCCTCAAGACCAACGCAGGAACCGCAAGCAGCGCAGTCGGAGAGACTGAACGCCAGGTAGTAGCCGTCAAGAAAGGCCTCCCGCTCAAGCGCGAGAGATACCTCATGGGCGATCTTCTTGTCATGGGAGTGGACGATGACACCCCACGAGTACTTGCGAAGCAAAGGCTCGTACTCCCACGGCATCAGCGATCCGGCACGCGAGGGACACGTGGGGCCCTTGCCCCAGTCCTCACAGCCGAACATGCACTTGAGGATAGTCCGGTGATCGAAGGCTATGTCGTCGATGGTGAACCGGACGGCGTCGGTGGCGCCAAGCGCCAGCGCCCGGGCTACGTAGCTATCGCTCTCATGCACAGTGTCCTCCTCGGAGCGGACTTGTATGCTCCGGGCAATCGTACACCTGGGGCCGACAACAGGCGTGGTCAGCCGCTACTCGGCTTCGAAATCCAGCGCGATCGAGTTCATGCAGTAGCGCAGCCCCGTGGGCTCAGGGCCATCTTCGAACACATGCCCCAGATGCGACCCGCAGCGGGCGCACCGGACTTCTGTGCGCACCATGCCGTGGCTTCCGTCATCGCGGGTCTCTACGGAATCCGGGCCTGCCGTCTCATAAAAACTCGGCCAGCCGGAGCCGGAATGGTACTTCGCTTCCGAGCGGAACAGCTCGTTGCCACAGGCGGCGCACCGGTACAGACCGTCGTCCTCGGTGTCCACATAGATGCCGGTGAGCGGAGGCTCGGTCCCGGCCTCACGCATGACGTGATACTGCTCGGGCGTGAGTATCTTGCGCCAGTCTTCATCAGTGCGGGAATGCTCATCAGCCATCTCGTCGTCCTTCCCTCTTGTCACCGCTCGCATCAGCCAGTTCATAGACGCGATCCGGAACTGACAGCGTTACGCAGCAGCTCCGCTCCAGCCGGAGTCATGCCGAACGCATCGATCTGCGCCTCCAGCTCGCTACGAGTCCCGTAGCCGTCGAGATAGCCGTTCACGCGCGCGGCAGCGGTGGATTCTCTGAACTCCCCGGCATCCGGATACATCGCTTCGAACTCCCTGAAGAGTCCGCGCGTGTTCCGTAGTCTGTACTTTTGGTGGTAGTCCTCGGCGACGTAGAAACGGTCGAGCGAGACGATGTCTGTATACAGCGGACCCAGGCGCGACTCCATCCGTTCCTTGGACTCCCGCGCAAGGCGCTCCTGCTCAGGATCGTGAGTGAAGATCGCCGAGGCGTACTGCCGCGACCAGGCGGGAGACGTGGGCCGGTGGCTGCTCCAAAAGACGTCGAGAAGATCTGAGAACGAGACTCTCCCCGGGTCGTAATCGATCTGGATCGTCTCGCTATGATCACCGATAGCGCGATAGGTGGGTGCAGCGGTAGAGCCGCCGGCATAGCCGACGCGCGTGCGCACCACGCCATCCATCTGCCCGAACCGGGCATCGGGGCCCCAGAATCAACCCAGGGCGAATGTGGCCGTCAAGACCTTCGCCGGCACGGCAAGATCGATCGACGGCAACGGCCGCTCTGCGGTCCTCTTTGCAAGCAACGCCATCTCGCGCCTCCTTACAGGCTCATACCCTAGCAAGAGCCGAGCCAGCCGGAGAGGCGCCGGAACGGGCGCTATGCGTCGAGCTCGTTGGCCAACTGCTCCAGGAACAGCCCCACATCGGTGACGATGCCGATGGTCTGGAAGCTGCCGCGGTCGGAGAGCTTGGTGACAACGGCCGGATTGATGTCAACGCACACCGTTGTACAGGACGCCGGGAGCATGTTGCCCGTTGCGATGGAGTGCAGCATCGTCGAGAGCATGATGCACGCGCCGGCCTGCTGGCAGTAGGGGCGCATCGCGCCCTGGGCGACGATGGTGTCTGTGATCACGTCCGGCAGCGGACCATCGTCCCGGATGGAACCGGCCAGCACATAGGGGACGTCGTTCGTGACCAGTGTGTGCATGAGTCCCTCAGTGAGCAGGCCGGACTCCACCGCGGGCTTGATCCCGCCGGCGCCACGGATCGCGTTGATCGCGCGCAGATGATGCTCGTGTCCGCCGGCCATCGGCACACCGGACTTCATGGAGACACCAAGTGACGTGCCGTACAGCGCGGATTCTATGTCGTGTACCGCCACCGCGTTGCCGCCGAAGAGCACGCTGATGTAGCCCAGCTTGACGAGCCGTGCCAGGTGCGGAGACGCGCCGGTGTGCACCACGGCAGGGCCCACCACGGCGATGACGTCTTTGCCGGCCTCTCGGACGGAACGCAGCATCCGGGCGATGTCCGAGACGACCTGCGCCTTGGGCTTCTCGGAAGACACGGCCGAGTTCATGAACTCGAATGCCTGCGCCTCACGGGGGCGCTCCACGGGACGCACGCGCAGACCCGTGTGACCAACGACGAGCATGTCGCCCGCCTTCACGTCGGCCATAGGGACGGTGCCGGCGGTGCCGTTCTCCATGTCGATGACGATGCCCAGGTCCATCTCGGGATTGACGACCGGTATCCACCTGCCGCCGACACGCACGGCGGTGTCCAGGTTGGTGGTGGCGTAGAAGCCATCGGGGAAGACGCCGTCGGTGGCGGCGGGCTGCAAGTGCGCGTCTTCAGAATCGATGGGCTCGGCCCCGTACATCTGGATAGCGCCCAGCACCTCGTCAAGATGATGCTCGTCCCGGCCATGGACGCGGATCTCGGCGACAGAGGCGTCTTCGTTGGTACGCCCCACCTCGAAGCCGAGGGTCTCGAACTCCGCATCGAACGCCACGATGGCATCCATGATCTTGGACATGATGCCCGAGTCGATCAGATGACCGGTGACACGGACGTCTTCATAAGGGCGATGGGGCATGTGCGGGTCCTCCTCGGCGATATTCACAACGATTGCATCATTATTCACTATGTTGGCGAAAAGCGAAAAAGGCCGCCCGGGAAGGACGGCCTTTCACGCGTGCTTGCTGTCCGCTGCTATAGCGCTACGGTCACGCCTCCGGCAGCCGGGCGCGGCATCGTCCCGCGCTTGATCTTGGCGTGCACCATGAAGAAGTACGGCGCTGCCATGATGTTCACGAACACGATCAGCAGTATCCACACCAGCTTGTTGTTGCTGGTAGACGTGCCGCCAGGATACTCCCACTCCTCACGGAGCGCCGCATCGATCAGCATCCACAGCCAGAACGCCGGCAACAGCAGCCCCAGCACACTCCACGCGATCACCTGCACAACGACAGACGCCGCAGTCAACACTCCAAAAAGCTCCACTGTGATCCACTCTCCTTGTTGATCCAAGACACGCGTCTTGTCAGTCAGCCATCCGTATCACGACGTCGCCCACACCGCGGCGGAGCACGATGTCGTAGGTGACCGTCGCCGATCCATATGCATCGTTCACGAGGTAGTCCCCGTCGATCTTGAAACCGTCCGCCTGGTAGGAACCCACACCGTCTTTGTAGCCGATGATGCGCACACCTGCGTCCCGGGGGACGACGAGTGTCAGCTCTCCAACGCCCGCGTTGATGTCGGCCTCGAGGTCCATGCGCGGATCGCCCGAAAGATCGACGGTGGCGTCACCGGCGCCCAGGTCCACCTGCAAGCCGGTCAGCCAGAGGCTTCCCAGCTTGAGACTGGTCTCACCGGCACCGATGCCGACCGTGAGCTGCATGGGCACGTCCTGGGCAAGGCGCACATCCCATGCATAGCGCATGCCCGGTCCCACATTGAGCCCCGGCCTGTTGGGCGTGCTCACATCCAACTCCCCTTGCCCGTCGCGCACGGTGTAGTCGATCTCCGGCTTCAGCGTGGCAGGCCGGTAGTCGAAGTCGGCCTCCATAAGGCTCACAGCCGGGTCTGAGCCCACGGTGAGCTGCCCCGCCGCCATCTCGATACTGACCTCCGCGCTGGATGCGTCGCCAAGGTCCACGCGCTCGGTGGCCGAGGTGGTCACGGACTCATCATCGAGTTCGACCCTCACGCACCCGGCACTTAAGACCAGCATCCCGGCCAGAAGCGCGACCGCACCTGCGGCAGCAATCCTTCTCATGTCCATCATCTATCTCCACTCCCTCAAACCTACGCAGCCGCGGCCGCGTCAGGTGAATCCGAATACGTTCCTACGAGCATCGCCTTGGCGTAGGCTCCGTGCAGCTTGCCCAGAGCCTTGGCGATGTGCAGCGTCAGCAGCAGGCCGAACACGCCTGCGATCGACACCAACGGCTGCGCCCACGGCTGGATCATGTAGCCGTACTGGCCCCACTGGATCAGCGGGTAGTCCGCGGCCGCCTGCAAGAACGGGTAGGCGATCGCACTGCCGCTTGCCGAGATCAGCGTGACAAGCAGGCTGAAGTAGAACGTCCCCAGGGGCAGCTGCAGCAGCATATAGAGAACCGAGGTCCAGGTGCGACGGTCGGTGAACCAGTGCCGCAAGCGCTGGCCGAAGTCCGCCTGCCTAAGCAACGCGCGGGGTCGTCTGGGCATTCTGACGCCAAGCAGCCCCTCCACCATTCGTCCCTCGGCAAGGCCTATCGCGCGGACCATCGCGAAGAACGCCAGCAGGATGAATATGCCTACCCACACGATCAACATCCCGATACCTGTGCCCAGCATCGTCGCCGTGAAGGTGAAGTACGCGATTCCTGTGGCAAACGAGAGGAACAGGTAGAACAGCGATCCATAGGCTATCGGGTCGACCAGGATGCCGAAGAACCGCGCCAACGGTCCGCGCCTCTCGGCCGGCTCCGGTACCTTGAGCGCACGGTTGACCGTGATCTCGGTCTCGCGATACGCGTCGGCCACTTCCCCGGGAGTGCCGTATGACTCGACGACTCCGGCAAAACGCGACTCGGCCTCCTCGGCACCGACGCCCTCCATCTCCGCGCGCAGGTACTCCTCGGCATCGTACATGGCGTCTTGGATGAGCGCCGGATCGGCGCCGGCAAGGCTTGCCTTCAGTTGCTCCAGGTACTGATCGATCATCTTAGTCACGACCTCCCTCCAGTCTTCCCTCGACAAAGTCACGTGTCCGCGACCATGCTTCCTTCCAGCTCACTAGAACCGCACGTCCTACCTCGGTTATGGAGTAGTACTTGCGGGGCGGGCCCGAGACAGACGACTCGACCCTGCTCGACAAAAGACCCTGACTCTCCAGCGATCGGAGTACGGGGTACAGCGTCCCTTGCTTGACCGGTGCACCGTCATCCGTTGCGCCCTCGAGCTGCTTGGCGATCTGATAGCCGTAAAGCGGCTCATCGGAACGGGCCATGATCGCCAAGAGCACAAGGGAGACAGTGCCCGCGTTCAGTTCCTTTTGGAACTTGCGAACGATTGAGTCGGCAAACTCCTCCACGGTCACACCTCCTTCTGGTTGAATTCTCAACTTATGCATACTGTGAAGTTACCACTAGTGCGATTCCATAATACTGTGAACTTCACACTAGTCAAGAGGGAATCGAGATTTTCTTGTGCTTTGTTTCACATGAGCGTGAATCGGCTGCTCGCCGGGGGTACATCGTCCTTGGTACCGACACGTACAAGGGGGCGACATGTCAGGACGGATCATTCGGCAGGCAGCCTGCATCATGGTGATAGCCGCACTCTTCTCGCTCTGCGCGTGCTCGCCCTCCCCGCCGTCGCGCCAGGCCGACATCGAGGGCACCATCACGGCTGTCAGCAGGAGCGGTGACAACGGGACGATCCAGGTGGAGGAGCGCCCCGGTGAGACCGGCGACGCGAAGGCATCGATCACCGTCACATCACAGACCGGTCTGTTCCGCATGGTTGACGGAGCTTCTCCCGAGCCGATCACCCTGGACGACATCGAAGAAGGGATGCAGGCGCAGGCGTGGTTCACAGGCCCGGTGGCCGAGTCTTATCCGGTACAGGCCACGGGAGAAGCCGTCTTGGTATCCGAGTAGCGATTCAGGGAGTACACTCTCCCTGCCGATACACACAGTCGTAGTACAGCCGCAGCACACAGGAGCCACAATATGGATAACTCGGCCGCGAATCGCTCACGCATGGGCATGCTTGTGGCACTCACCGTAGCCATCGTGTTGCTTGGAGCAACCCCCGCGTCCGCGATCTCTCGCACTCTGGTCATGTCCCGTGCCCAGCAGTGGATCGACAAGAAGATCCCCTACACACAGACCGGCTGGGCCGATGAGACCGGCGAGATCGTCACATCCCCCGCCGATGGCTGGCGGCGCGACTGCTCGGGCTTCACCTCAATGGCCTGGAACCTGCCCAAGACCGGAGCCTCAACCCGCACCCTCCACAACTACGCGACCCTGGTGACCAAAGAAGCGCTCCAGCCCGGCGACGCGCTGGTGGCCTACGACTCCCACGCGGTCGTGTTCGGCGGCTGGGCGGACTCTCTCCACGCCTCCTACTACGCTTACGAGATGAGCTCCTCGCAGTCGGACAAGACCGGCGACGGGACCGTCTGCAGGGTCACTCCGTATCCCTATTGGGGCGCAGACACGGCATACAAGCCGTACCGGCTGAACGGGATAACCGAGAACATCGACTACGCCCCGTTCATCACTCCGGTGGCAGGGAGCAACCGCTACAACACAGCGGTCAAAGCCTCTCAGACGGCCTTCGAAGACGGCTCGGCCGAGGCTGTCGTCATCGCCTCGGGAACCAACTGGCCCGACGCGCTTGGAGCGGCAGCCCTGGCGGGAGCAGTGGACGGCCCCATCCTTCTCACAGATCCCGCAAGGCTCGCTGACAGCGTGGTGAAAGAGATCGGCCGCCTTGGCGCAACCGAGGTCCTGGTCATCGGCGGCAAGGCCGCAGTCTCCCAGGGCGTCTTCGACACGCTCGATGCGTTGCCAAGCGTTGAGGCCACCCGCATCGGCGGCACCAACCGCTACGACACCGCCAGGCTGATAGCCGACGAGACCGTCAGCCGCATCCAGGCAGATGGCAGCACATTCGACGGTACCGTCTTCGTCGCCACCGGACTGAACTTCCCGGACGCGCTGGCGGCGTCCGCTTTTGCCGCTGATGCCGGAAGACCGATCTTGCTCAGCGCACCGACCGCGCTCTCCGCCGAGGCCTCCTCGGCCATAAGAAGCACCGGCGCCACGCGCACGATCATGCTGGGCGGCACAAGCGCGCTGTCCTCGCAGATCACCAGTGACCTCGCTTCGATGGTGGGTACCGAAGGCGTCACGCGCCTGTACGGTTCCAATCGCTACACCACCGCCGCCAAGATCATCGACTTCTGCCTCCCGGAAAGCTCGCTGGGCTTCGGCGGCCTGGCCATCGCAACAGGCGACGACTTCCCCGACGCGCTGGCCGGTGGCGTCATGGCGTCACACATGGGAACGTTTCTGGGCCTCACTCCCAAGACGTGCCTGAATCCGGATGTGGCCCAGAGGCTTCTGGTGAACACCGCCGAGACGGGCACTCCGCATGTTCTGGGCGGGGAGACCGTCATCCTGCCCATCGTGCGTGAATCCATCGCCCTTGCATTGGGCGGCGTCTAGCGGGGTACGTACCTGGCATCACCTCAAGAGGAGATGCTATGGAGCCGGAGCGCATCGAGCCCGAACCGGGGCAGGAATCCGTCTGGGACTACCCCAGGCCACCCAGGGTCGACCCTTCCACGCGGCATGTGGAAGTCTACTTCGCCGGAGAGCTGATCGCCGACACCCGGAAGTCCATCAGGATACTTGAGACCAGCCATCCGCCGGTCTACTACATCCCCCGCACGGATGTACGCGACGAGTTCCTCAGCGAGAACTCACGCACCACCTACTGCGAGTACAAGGGTTCCGCACGCTATCTCTCGATCAAAGTGGGCGATCAGATCGCCGAAGACGCCGCGTGGCAGTACCCGGAACCGAGCAAGGCCTATGCCTCGATCGCGGGCTACATCGCCTTCCATCCCGCCAAGGTGAGCGCATGCCTCGTCGATGGCGAGGTCGTCCAGCCGCAGCCCGGTGAGTTCTACGGGGGCTGGATCACATCAGACATCGTGGGTCCGTTCAAAGGCGGACCGGGCACCTGGGGCTGGTAGCGCTCTTAGCCCGCGCGTCTCTCCAGGCGATGACGCCCCATGGCCACGCCGCCTTCGGCGGTGGCGATGGTCACCAGGAACATCACCACGAAGCTCCATCGGGCGAACTCCGTGTCGGCAAGCCCGCCTGCACCACCGGTGCGGGTGAACATCTCGGCCTGCATGACGGCAAGTGTCAGCGGTATCAGGATGCCGAGCACGATATGCGGGAAGCCGGAGGGCACGCGGGGCCCGCCGAAGAGCGAGAGCAACAGCACCAGGAGGAAGCCGACGCCATCGGCGACAAGCAAGATGGCAAGTCCGGCGCTCATCTGCGCCACGCCGCCCGCCACCATCGCGTCATAGACACTGGCTCCCAACGCCCCGAGCGCCTGACCCAACGGCCTGAAGCCGAAGGCGCATATGACGACCCCCACCAGGAACAGGGCCATGACGGGCAGCCGCTGCCTGCGGTACGCGGCGGACTGGCGCAGCGCAGCCTCGTCAGGCCTCGCGTACTCGACTTCCTGCGCTGGTGACTCGCTACCCTGGCTCATCCGCTCCCCTTGCCTCGTCAGCAGGCCTAGCCTTCGGCCATCTCCTGCTTCATCGCACTTATGACTTCGCGGTACTCGGGCAGCCCGCTGCCCAGGATCTGAGTCGCCAGGATACCGGCGTTCTTGGCGCCGTTGATGGCAACGCACGCCACCGGCACTCCGGTTGGCATCTGCACCATGGACAGCAGCGAATCCAGCCCGCCCAGATCAGACGTCTTCATGGGGACGGTGATGACCGGAAGCGGGGTGAAGGCCGCCACAACGCCGCCCAGATGCGCAGCCTTGCCGGCAGCCGCGACGATCACGCGGATCCCACGGTCGGCCGCGGTGGACGCCCACTCATGGACCTTTTCCGGCTGACGATGCGCCGAGGCGACCACAAGCTCGTAGGGCACGCCGAAGGCCTCGAGCTGCTTGGCGCACTCCTCCATCACGGGCATATCGCTGGTGCTGCCCATCACGATACCTACCAGGGGTGTCTCGGCCATGGTCTCCTCCTCAGAGAACGGGCGGGGTGTGGTCAACGCCACAGGCGGGCTCTCCGTCGCCGAAGAGCAGGTCCCTCTCATCAGCTGATAGCGCATTGCGGGCGGTGTCTCGCAGGTTGTTGAGATCGGCGAACATCGAACGCTGCATCACGACGGTGAGGTAGCGGCCTTTGTCGGTAAGGGTCAGCTCCTCTGCGTTGTCCGTGGCAAAGCCACCGAAGGTGCGGAAGAACAGCATCTCCTTGCGCAGGCCTCGCTCCACGCTGACCCCGAAGTCGCGTTCGAACTTGCGCTTGTCCAGCCGCAGGCCGAACAGCTCCATCAAGAAGCGATAGCGCATCTGATTGGCGAGGCTGTTGTTGGCGCTGCCTATCGCCACCGGCATGCGGCCCTCGCCGATGGCCTTGTCGTAGTCGCGCAACGAGAACGTGGTGACGTAGATGTTGCCGTCCAGGTAGCTGAAGGCTCCGCTGCCGATGCCCACGTACTCCTCGTAGTCCACGATGTACTCATCGATCATGCCGCCACCCGTGCGCGAGAACGTCCACGCCGTGGAGAGCTCGAAGGTGTCGGACAGCTCGTCGACAAGGATCTTGTAGTAACGGGCCTCGCGGTCGTAGTCCACCATGCCAACGGTGTTGCGCAAGCTGCGCTCCACCGAGCGCGAAGCCATGAGCGGGTAGAAGGTCGTCTGGTTGCACTTGCTCGCCTTGACCGCCGCGATGTCAGCACGCAGAACTTCCTCGGACTGGCTGGGGAAGTTGAAGATCATATCCACGTTGAGCGAATGGAAGAAGCCCTCCAGCGACTGCAGGCGCTCCAGGATCTGGGCACCCGAACCGTACTTGTCATAGCGGTCCATCTGCTTGAGCAGATCGTCGTCAAAGCTCTGAACGCCTACCGAGAAGCGCTGCACCCGGTCTTTAAGCGGCTCGAGCACGGACGGTATCAGGTGGTTGGGGTTGGTCTCGGTGGAGACCTCTTTGATGGAGAAGAGCTCACGCGCGAGGTCGATGGTCTCGCAGAGCTCATCGATCAGGATCGTGGGCGTCCCGCCACCGATATAGAGCGAACCGAAGTCGTAGCCCAGGTCGGCCACCATGCGCATCTGCGCCCGCAGGCTCTTGAAGTAGCTGCGCGCCCGCTCATCATCGAAGGGGAACCGGTTGAAACTGCAGTACGGGCACAGGCGCTCGCAGAACGGCACGTGCGCGTAGAGCAGGTACTCCTTGCCCGCGGCGGGAGCAGGCAAAGACATGACCGGCTTCGGGTCTTTGGCAAAGTAGCTCTTCTGCGTCATGGAGACAGCGGTAGAGAGCAGTCGCTCGGCAAGCATGACCTATGCCTCCCCGAGAGCGCGAAGCGCCTTGAGGCCGATGTCGGTGCGGTACTGCATGTCCTGGAAACTGATGAGGTCGACGGCCTCATAGGCACGCGAGCGCGCCTCGGCAAGCGTGGGTGCCACAGCCGTCACGTTGAGCACGCGACCGCCGTTGGTGAACACGGTGCCGTCCTTGGCAAGCACCGTGCCCGCATGGTAGACGCGGACGCCCTCGATCCTCTCGGCGGCATCGATGCCCTTGATGGCTTTGCCCTTTTCGTAGACGTCGGGATATCCGCCGGATGCGAGAACCACGCTGACCGCGGCGTCATCGCTCCACTCCAGCGTGAGCTCATCAAGGCGCTGCTCGATAGATGCCATGAAGACGTCCACGATATCGGTCTTCAAACGCGGCAGCACGACCTGGGTCTCCGGATCGCCGAAGCGGGCGTTGTACTCAAGCACCTTGGGGCCGTCATCGGTCAGGATGAACCCGCCGTACAGCACGCCCCGGTAGTCGATCCCTTCCGAGACGAACGCAGCGACCGTCTGCTCCATGATGGCGGTCATCTGTGCGAGCGTGGCCTCGTCAACGACCGGGACAGGCGAGTACACGCCCATGCCGCCGGTGTTGGGGCCTTCGTCGTTGTCGTAGGCGCGCTTGTGGTCCTGCGCGGGGACCATAGGGAGCACGGTCTTGCCGTCAGTGAAGACCAGCAGCGAGCACTCGGGGCCTTGGAGGAACTCCTCGATGACCACACGCTGACCGGCGTCCCCGTAACGACCCTCGAAACACTCGGTGACCGCCGCGCGCGCCTTGATGAGGTCGGTCGCCACAACGACGCCTTTGCCCGCGGCCAGACCGTCGGCCTTGACGACCACGGGGGCGATCAGGGTATCCAGGTACTCCATGGCCTCCTCCGACGTGTCGAACACGCCGTACTTGGCGGTGGGGATGTCGTATTTGGCCATCAGGTCTTTGGCAAAAGACTTCGAACCCTCGATGTGAGCACCTGCGGCCTTTGGCCCGAAGGCCGGAATGCCCGAGGCGAGACAGATGTCGACCGCGCCAACCACCAACGGGTCTTCAGGCCCGACGACTACCAGATCGATAGCGTTCGCCTCGGCCCACTCGACGATGTAGACGGGGTCGAACAGCTCTATGTTGACGTTGGTTCCCTGGAGCGCCGTCCCCCCGTTGCCGGGAGCGCAGAACAGCGCGGTGACTTTGGAGGAGCGAGAAAGCGCGTCGATGATCGCATGTTCGCGGCCACCTCCGCCGATGACGAGCACACGCATAGCGACATCCTTAGGGTTGGGAACCCCGAATCGGGGCAATCTGCCGGTAGCAGAATAGTAGCAGACTCAGCGAGTCCCGCCCCCAACAACGACACGCGGGACGTCCCCTAGTGCAGGGTGTGTGTGCCGGTCAGAAGATGCGCCTCAGCCAGCGCCCTGTCAGTGAAACAGTCCCAGAACGTGTTCAGGGACCACTCTTCGATGATGTCCATCACCTTCTGAGAGGCAAGGACGGCGAACCTGCCCTCCTCCGGCATCTCTTTGGAGGCTATGAAGATGGCAGCCAGGATGGGACCGTCGATGACATCGAGCGCACTGAGGTCCACGAGTATGCGGGGTGCGGGCGTAGCCAATGTCGCGGCTATCGCGCAGCGCAGCTCACTCAGTGACGCGGCGTCTGCACGCATCAGAGGAACCACGGTTATGAGCGAGCCCGAGTCATGCATCAGAAGCTCCCGAGTGGGGGGAAAGCGGGGTCGAAGGGCATCGATCCGGCCCAGAGCCTGTTTCTTTATGCGCGTTAACCGTCGCTGCGGCAATGGAACGAACAGGCACCGGTACCGCCGGATGTATAGTACTTTTGGGCAATCCGCCGAACGGAGACGTCCCCAACGTGAACACGTCACTCACCTCGATCGAGCAGTCCGTGGCGGAACGCCTCGGCCACCATCTGACTCCGGCTACAAGCGCCAAGCTTGCGGAATATGTTGGCCAGGTGGTTTTTGACCGTGCTCTCGGAGATCCCGCACCGCATGGCCACACTGCTGTTGGTGCCGCCGTCGGCGATCAGACGGACGATCTCCATCTCGCGCCCCGTAAGGAGTCCGGAGGCGGCCTGACCGCCCCGCGTCCAGCCGGGACCTACCTCTTGGAAGCGCTTCAACAGCACCAGCTGCATCGCCGGCAGCAATGCCACGCCATCGCTCACGGAGTCCCGTATCGCAGAGACAACGTCTTCAAGGTGTGCGTCGTCGGGGACAAAGCCGCACGCCCCCTCGCACAGGGCCCAGGTCGCGACGTCCTGACTCCCGCCCATGATGATGACGCGCACTTCCGGGTCGGCGGCGATCGCATCGACAACCGGCGTGCAGGCGGGGTCGTTGGCAAGAAGACCGCCCTCGATGAGGAGCACTGCGGCGTGGTGCTTTCGGATGGAGGTAGCGATCTCCGAGGTGTTCGTGAGCACGTCCGCCGAAGTGAGACCCGTCTGGCTATCCAGTGACTTTGCCAACGCCTGTAGGCTGGCTCGCTGGGCTCCTAAGAGCAGTACGATGATCGTATCCACTGCCGACACCACCTTAGTGGGTCGTCCTCCGGAGAACACCCTTTCAGCGTGTAACCGTTGGGCGGCTCAATCCTGCCGATTATCCTGTCCTTCTACCGCTAATAATCGGCAAGAAGCCGCCTGTCCTTTAGGACTAAGGCGGCTTCTAGTACAGAAAGCTATGGGTTGCCGTAATCGCCTACGGGCGACCTTCCCAGCGGCGCATGATCGTCTGCTCACGACTCGGGCCCACGGCGATCATCGCAACCGGCACCTCGGCCAGGTCCTCGATGAACGCGATGTAGTCACGCGCCTCCTTGGGCAGTTCTTCAAAGGTACGGCAGTGCGTGATGTCGGTCTTCCAGCCAGGCAGCTCCTCGTAGATGGGCTTGGCGTGGTGGAAGGCCGTCTGGTGGCACGGCAGGTCGTTGTAGCGCTTGCCGTTGTACTCATAGGCGACGCACACCTTGATGGTGTCTACCGCCGAGAGGACATCCATCTTGGTGATGACGAGGTCGGTCAGGCCGTTGACCTGCACCGCATAGCGGACGATGACACCGTCGTACCAGCCACAGCGACGCTGACGGCCGGTGGTGGTGCCGTACTCCCCGCCCACCTTGGTCAGCAGGTCGCCGGTCTCGTCGTGCAGCTCGGTGGGGAACGGGCCGGAGCCGACACGCGTGATGTATGCCTTGGCGATGCCAAGCACGCGGTCGATCGACCTGGGTCCTACGCCTGCGCCGGTGCAAGCGCCGCCGGCCGTAGGCGAGCTCGAAGTCACGAACGGGTAGGTCCCGTGATCGAGGTCCAGCAGCGTACCCTGCGCTCCCTCGAACAGCACCCACTGGTCCGCGCGCAGTGCACGGTTGATGAGCGAGTACGTCTCGGCGATATGCGGCTTGATGCGTTCGGCGTACGCAAGGTACTCCTCGGCGATCTGATCCACGGTGTAGGTGGGCAGCCCGTAGATCTTCTCAAGCATGTCGTTCTTCTCGGGCAGCGCGGCCTCGAGTTTCTTGCGGAAGATGTGCGGATCGGTGAGGTCTTGCACTCGCAGACCCATGCGCGACGCCTTGTCCTGATACGCAGGGCCGATGCCGCGGCGCGTAGTGCCGATCTCCAGATTGCCCAGACGTCGCTCGCTGGCGCCGTCGAGGTCCCGGTGATACGGCATGATGAGGTGCGCGTTACAGCTGATGAGCAGGCGGTGCGTTGACAGCCCGTCCGCTTCGAGGCGATCCATCTCCTCCAGCAGCACCTTGGGGTCGATGACACATCCGTTGCCGATGACCGGCGTGATGTGCGGATACATGATTCCCGAGGGAATCAGGTGGAGCTTGAGTGTGCGGCCACCATGGATGACTGTGTGACCCGCGTTGTTCCCGCCCTGGAAGCGAACGACATAGTCCATGTCATCCGCGATGAGGTCGGTGATCTTGCCCTTGCCTTCGTCGCCCCACTGGGCGCCGACGAGCACGATGCCGGCCATGCGATGCAACTCCCCGAAATGTTCGGTCCCGCGGACCCTTGCCGCCGCTCCCGGACCGGGCGCACCGACTACCGTGTACGGCACGCACAGCGTCCTCCACGCATTGGGGGGACGCTGCGCTAGTATGCCTGACGCGCGCGTTTCGCGCCAGTCCGGGCAAGACAGGCCGCCGTCCGGCCTGGCTGGAACCTTTTGCGATCAACGCGCATCATAGAGGGTAGGACGTCTACAACAGGACAGCGACCGGCATGTCGTCATCCAACATCGGAGGCCGAGATGGACCGCACACGAATGACCCGCCTGGTATCACTCGCGTTGGTGTTGGCGCTAGTGTTCACGCTTGGCGCCCTTAGCGGCTGCAAGAAAGACGACCCCGCGCCCGCCGACGAGGACACCGTCACGTCCACGGACGCTACCGACACGACCACCGCCGAGGAGCCCGCGGACGCCAGCGAGCCCGTCGCCGACGACGAGGAGCCTCCCACCGAGATGACGGTGCGGCTGTACTGGGTCGAAGCCGGCGAGAACTCGCTGGGCGTGGAGCGCACACTCCCCTACAGCGTCGGCATCGCCTCGGCAACCATGGAGGCGCTGCTGGAAGGCCCCACCGCGGCCGAGCAGCAGACCTGGCCCGCTATCGCCACGGTCATACCTGAAGGCACGGAGCTTCTGGGTCTAACGATCGCCGACGGCGTCGCCAAAGTGGACCTCTCGGACAGCTTTGATGACGGCGGCGGCACCTTCTCGGTGACGGCACGCGTCGCTCAAGTCGTCTACACCCTGGCGCAGTTCCCAACGGTGGACTCCGTGGAGTTCTACATGGAGGGAACCAGGGTGAACGTCTTCAGCAGCGAGGGACTCATCCTCAACGAGCCGCAGACGCCCGAGGACTACTATGATCTGCTGCCTATAGACGCGTAGGTCCTCGGCCTAGTACTCGGGAACTTCCCAGTTATGTATATACGTGACGGTCTTGAGCGCGTCGTCGGACGCCTGCACGAAGCCCGCAACACCCGCTTCGCTCGGACCGTAGTCGGCGCCGGAGAACACTTTGTCGTAGATGTTCACACCGTTGCGGATCACAAAGTAGTCCTCACCCATCCCGTTGCCCGGATCGCTCGAGAGCACGGGCTGAAGCAGCGTTGCCGTGACTCCGTTGTAGGCGTTGGCACGCTGGTAGGTGTAGCCAAGTCCCGCGAACGTCACGAAGTCGAAATACCCGGCCTCAACGGTGTTGATGCCAAGGAAGCTGTTGACGTAGACAACCTTGTCCACCGAGATGAACCCGCCCTTATCGGCAGCTGCAGCAAGGAACGAGGCCGCGCGGTCAAGGTCGGCTTTCTCCCAGAGGACCGGAGAGCCTTCGCCCAGGTGAGCGAGCCCGTTGCCGAACTTGCCCGGCGTGACGCCAGGCAGGTAGCCGTTGAGCATGAGCTCACGGTAGAGCGCCAGGTTCTCGCGCGGTGAGTCGATGGCCTTCACGCCGCTTTCCGAAGTCAGCAGCAGGCGTCCCGCGGGATCCAGGCCGATATTGCTTGCACCATTGATCGCGCCAAGCGCTTCTTCATACGCCTGGTCGATGACCTCGTTTGGCGCCCTCACCAGATTGAGCCTGCCAAACTCCACTTCCTGGGCCAGCTCCGAGTAGCCTTCCTGTATCGCGCCCTCCGCGTCCAGCGGGATCAGCTCGCCGTTCACATCGATGGGCTGTACGAAGCCTTCCGCCGAGAGGATCGGCTCGCCGTTGATGTCACGCAGGATGATGTAGAGATCGCCGTAGAGATCGCCCATCGCAATCCCGGGCTCGTCGTTGGTGCGTCCCGGGGTGTCACCTGTCCCGTCCCGTCCCGCCCAATCCGGACGATCGGAGTCCTCATCGGGCCCGTCCTCGACGACCGGCTCCTCGATCGGCACCGGGACCGGCGTGACCACCACGCCTCCACTGCCACCACCGCCGCCACCTGCTCCGGCGCGCGCCACGGCCACCATCGGCACACTCAGAACCAGCACCAACACATACACGAACATCCGCTTTCTCACTGTGTTCCCCCCCCTTGGATCCGCCTGAAGAGATGAGCGGCTCCAGCAGGAAATGCCTCCCGCAAGTCCTGTGTGACCGCCCCGTGTGAAGTGCATACCCAGCACCTGCGGCTTGCGGACGAGAAGAGCCCGGCCCGCGCTCGCCTTGAGCACAACGTCGCCTCCCTATAGGATGAGCCCAAGCGCGGGAGGCGCGCGGGGACTCGCCAGGGGAGGCGGCAATGACTGAAAGCTCGAACACCGGGAGCGGCTGGCAGGTACGTAAGGTGAACGATCCCAGCGGCTGGCAGGGCGGTCCCTACACCTGGGAACAGCTGGTCACCTATGTCCGAGAAGGACGCGTCACTGCGCTCGACCCCGTATGGCATCCGTCGCTTGAGGGCTGGGTCCCCGCACAGAACGTGCCCGGGCTGTTCAGCGCTCCGGTGGCTCCTCAGCCGCAGGCGGCGCCCGTCCCGCAAGCCGCACCGCAGGCCGCTCCCGTGCAGCCGGCGTCCGCACCTCCACGCAAGAAGCGCGGCCTGCTGGTCGCGGCGATCGTCGCAGCGGTCGTGCTGGTGGGCGGCGGCATCGGCGCCTGGGCTCTCCTGGGCGGCGGAGGCGCGCTGGGCGGCGACAGCGGCCCTGAGATGGGCGCGCTTGAATCGTCGGTGCCAAGCCGCGACTCGCTCATCGAGACCTCGCAGTGGGGCGAGGTGCCCGCCAACCAGATCTGCGTGGTGATGGTGGACAGCTCGTCTCGGAAAGACGCCGAGAAGACCGCCGACGCACTGGGCGGAGCGGTGGTGGGCGAGGTCGAGTACGTCAACCTCTACCAGGTGGAGTTCACCGGGACGACCGAGGACGACCTGGTTGCAGCGATCACGAACGCCGAGGCGGATGCCAAGGTCGACTACGCGTACCCGGTCTCCCAGGTGTACTCAGACGCCGAGATCTGGGGTGTGCGGCAGAGCCCCTACGACGACCCGGTCTACGCAGGCGGCGCCGGTGACGGCTACAAGGCCGTGGGCGTCGACAAGGCGTGGACCTACATCAAAGGCTCCGGCGTCGACCTCAACAAGGTGAAGGTCGGCGTCGTCGATGACGGCATCTACATGCCCGGCGAGGGTGCCGAGAACGAGTTCGAGGGCAACATCAACGTCGAGTTCCCCGATGAAGAAGCAGGCGAATTGGCGACTGCCGAGATACGCAAGAACGGCTCGACGAACGAAGCCGGTAGCCACGGCACCGCGGTGAGCACCATCATCGGCGGCAACCCGGACAACGGCGGACCCTCAGGGATCGCCGGTCCTCTCGGCGAGAACCTCACCATCTCCATGATCAACCAGTTCGGCGGCAAGTACGGCGACACTACCACCACACCCGATCCGAACGACCCCACCAAACAGGTCTGGTACGACGGCAAGTCGTACTCGATAGGCTCGCTCGTGGCGATCACCAAGCAGATCGAGAAGGGCGCGAAGGTCATCAACTGCTCGTGGGGCAACAGCAACGCTGACCCCAAAGACGTGGAGACCTTCAAGCGCTTCTTCACGAAAATGGCGACCGATCACCCCGACGTGCTCTTCGTGTGCTCGGGCGGCAACGGCGGCAACGTCATGGATGGCTCCAAGCGCTATCCCAGCGGATTGGCGCTGGACAACATGATCACCGTGGGCGCGCTGGACAAAGACGGCAAGACGGCGGACTACGCCGACAAGGCCAGCGACGACTACGAGATCACCATGGGCGCGCCGGGAAGCGACTCTGTGGTGGGCCTCAAAGGGGCCGGCGGTGCCGAGATGCAGGACGGCAGCAGCTTTGCCGCGCCGCATGTGACCGCAGCGGCCGCCATCCTGAAGTCGCTCAACCCCAAGCTCAGCGCAGGCGACATCAAGCGCATCCTCAGTGAGACCGCGCGCACGAGCATCCCCAATCTGAAGGACCCCAAGGCGCCCGAGCAGGCGATCGGCGCCGAGATGGGCGGCAAGATCCTGGCCGTGGACCAGGCGGTCCTCAAGGTCATCAACGACCTGCGCGCCGAGAAGGGCCTTGCCGCGATGACCCCCGATGACCTCGAGAAGCTGGGCGT
>JBFHJN010000040.1:0-25869 GCA_041595875.1 Coriobacteriia bacterium | reverse complement strand
GTCGTTGACTACCAAAGCCCCTTCACGTCCATCGACCCGGCAACCACACGGGTCAATAATCCCGGTGAAGACAAGCGGGTCGTGCTCGTGATCATCGACGGCCTCACCGATGCCGCTTCACGCTCGATGCCCGCAATGAACAGACTCCGGGCACGCGGTGCCGATGTCTTGCTGACGGTCCCGGAACCATCGCTCTCATACCCCACGTGGACGACGATACTCTCGGGCGCGCCGCAGCAGATCTCAGGGGTGACGACCAACTGGTATGACCGCGAAGTCGAAGTCGAGACCTTGCTGGATGTCGCCCAAGCCGAGGGACGTTCGACCCTGGTCGTGGGACCTACGGATCTCGACACGCTCTACGGTGCCTCGGAGGCGGACGCGTCGGCCTTCACCGACTGGGTCTCGGACGCATATATGTCCGGGACCATCACGGATGATGCTCTGCGGCTCGATGCAGAGCTTGGCGGTGCCGGATTCGTGCTCATCCACCTTCCGGATATCGATGAAGCAGGTCACCAGTACGGCGCGGCATCCTCCGAGTACACAGAAATGGTCGCCCGCGTGGATGCAGAGCTCCAGCGCCTTATGGATGGGCTGGACGACGGAGAGACCGTGTTCTGCGTCACGCCCGACCATGGCCACATCGCGGCAGGCGGCCACGGAGGGTGGGAAGATTCCGTGGTCCACACGTCCTGCGTCTTCGCAGGACCCGGAGTCGCACTTGGCTCCAGCCGGGCCGAGCTGGAGGACATCGCCCCCACGGTAGCCGTGCTCAGCGGGCTGGCGACCCCCGGTCACGCGAAGGGAGTCGCGATCACCTCTGTCCTCACCGACCCTGACTCGCTCGCCGTGGAAGCCGACCTCAAGCGGGCAGGGCGGTTCTCACAAGCGTACTCCGCCATCATCAGGCCGTCTGTCGAGCCGCTTGAGCCGGCGTTGAGCGCCATCGACGTGCGAGTGGTCTACGCCGCGGCCGACACTGCCCGCCTTGAGTCCGACCGCTCATCTCGACTCGCGCCATTCGTTGCGGCGGCGGCGGTGCTCGCGGCGTTCGGCATGATCATCGCGTTGTGGTCATGGCAGGCCATGGTCTCGATGGCGGCCGGCACAGCGGCGTACTTCGGTATCTACCATCTGTTCTTCTCGGTGATGCACGGGTACACGGTCTCGCTCTCCTCATTCAACAAAGAGTCGATGGTGCAGTCCTTCTTCAACGAACGCATGGTCGAGTCGATCATCGCGGGACTGATCGCCTGCGCCGTTGCAGCGCTCGTCTATCCCCTGCTTCGTGCAAGGCCCCAGCCGCCGAGAAGCCCCTATCTGGCCGGCTGGCTGGTGCTCGGGGTGTCGACGACGCTCTCGATACAGGCCGTCCTTGCGCTGCGCGCAGCTGTGTTCTGGCGCCTGTGGGGCACCGATGTCGTGTGGAGGCTGCCTGACATGCAGGCCGCATTCCAGTACGACCTCGACCTCGTCCAGATATCCGCGCTTGGCGCATTGGCCATACTCGGCCCGGGGGTCACCTACGTGATAGGCAGGCTGCACCCCAGGACCCGGAAGACGGCATCAGCATGACGGCGGGACTCACGATAACGGCCGTCGGGCTTGTGGGCACGCTCTATGCGGACTTCCGCGAGTCGATCGCGCTGCGCTGGATCTTCAAGCCGCTTGCCTCGGCAGGCTTCCTGGTGATCGCGTTCGCTCCGGTGACCGGCGGCGGTAGCCTCAATGCTCTCCATGTGGGACTCGTCCTGGGAGCCATCGGGGATGTCGCGCTCGTCTTGAGAGCCAAGCGCTGGTTCCTCGTCGGGCTCTCCAGCTTCGCCCTCGCGCATATGGCGTACCTGGCTTACTTCGTGTCCTCTGCGGTGCGCCATCCCGGAAGCCTTACCCCCTACCTGGCCGTGGTCGCGCTCGTGGCGCTCATGGTCGTGGGGCATCTGGTCTGGACCCGCCTTGAGCCTCACACCGGCTCCATGCGTTTGCCCGTGAGGATCTACGTGCTGCTCGTATCCCTGATGGCTGGCGCCGCGATCGTCTCGGCCAGTATCCCGGGAGCCGTATGGACGCTGGCTCCGCTGGGGGCGGTGCTCTTCTATCTGTCCGACCTCTCCGTGGCCCGCGACCGTTTCATCGCACACAGCTTCACAAACAAGCTGTGGGGCCTTCCGCTCTACTATGTGGGGCAGGTTCTCATCGCGCTCGCGGCGTCCCGGTGAACCGACCGCTCGTCGGAGTTATCGCGCTGCAGTGATATCACTCACGCGGCGCCCGCCCTACGCCGCCGATAATCCCGTACAAACCCGCGAGAACAAGGCAGGCATCGTTGATTTCTTTAGCCCCGAGCCTCAATCAGCTCACCCCTGTATTCTGTGTGGAGCCTGAACTCCTGAGCAGCATACTGAGCACCGCGTCTCCAATCGAGGTCAACCTCGCGCTGGACGTCTTGCGAGATATCACCCCGGAGCGCACGCTTGTGAGCGCAGTGAACCTGCGGGAGGTCTTGCTCTCGATACCCAGATTCCCTTGCTCCATGGCTGTGGACGAGCTCACCCTTGCACGCGTCGCCGGACTTCAGAAAGACCGCCTGGCCTGGACCAAGCCCCTGAAGCCCGGCCTGAGCATCAGTGTCACCACGGCCGGAAATTTCTGTTTCGACGTCATCGTCCAAGACGGGGACGAAGCGGTGTTCGTCGCACCCCTCTCGGCAGAAACGGATGCGGTCAATCCCCGGCTCGTGAGCGCTATCATGCATCACGAAGAACTACTGGCCGCGTTGGTGGAACTCGTTATCGACATGGGGCTGGAGTTCGCACCGCAGCCGTACATGTCGCTGGCGGATTGGGGCCTGGATCACGCTCAGGCCGTGATGGACGACCTGAGCGCGCTGTTCTGATCCGGCGTCAGGCGTGCAGCTTCTTCAGCAGCCACGCCATGTTCTTGCCCAGGTTCTCCATGGTGCGCACGCCTTCCTCGTCCTGAGCGACTTCGCCCTTCTCGCGGCCGATTCCCACGTTCCAGTAGGTCGATCCGGCGATCACCATCTGGCGGATGAGGAACAGGTGGTTGATCGAGTCAAGCGCATGCACCGAGCCGGCGCGCCGCATGGCGATGACGCCAGCGCCCACTTTGCGGTACAGCATCTCCTTCTTGTGCCCTGCAACATAGCCCAGGCGGTCGATGAGCGCTTTGGCCTCAGGCGTGATGTCTGCGAAGTAGACCGGCGAACCGATGATGATGCCATCTGCATCGTTCACCATCTCGATACACTCGTTGCCGAAGTCGTTGCGCCCGTGACACTTGCCGTCTTTGTGCTCGGCGCACTTCATGCACACGGTGCAGCCCTGGATCTTCTTTCCGGCCAGCTGGACGTGCTCGGTCTCTATTCCTTCGGCACGCAGTTCATCGAGCACACGCTCGATGAGCACCGCCGTGTTGCCGTCCTTGCGCGCGCTGCAGTTGAAAGCGACTACCTTCATCGCGATGACCTCCTTGTTGTTATCCGACCTTTGTGAGTCTACCCGTTCAGCCCTGACGGCGCCTACCGAGGACCAGATGACCTGACAGCGCCAGCAAGACGCACACACCGGCTACCGAGAGCACCAGCAGTGGCGTATCAAGCTCCCATCCGTACCCCAGCGCCATGCCCGATGGCGTGGTGATGGGATCCGCCGCTTCGATAACGATGCGCAGACCCACATACGCTGCCGAGACAAACCCTGCTAATCCGGTGATCCTACGGAGCGCCATGCTTGAGAGCGCGGAGAACGCGATGGCCAGTACCGCGAGAACCAGCATGCTTTGCTCGGACACGGAGTAGAAAGCCCAGTCCCACGACGCCACACCCACAGCCGCGACGACTGCGATCGCGATGACCCCCAGAGCGCGACGACTTGGCCGGGACAGCGGGACAGATGCTGCTGCAGCAGGACTTGCGGCATGCTCCCTGGCATACGCCAGAATGGCATCGTACTCCCCGGCCGTGCAGTACAGGCGAAGGCGTGTATGCCAGCCGTCACGCAATGCGATGACGCGACGATCGGGATAGCCGATGACGCTCACTATGTCGGCCCATGGGATCATCCCTGATTCACGGGCCACGGCAAGCATCCCTGCGCCTGCAGTCGATGGGCTGCCGCCCAGTAGACCCGCCAGCACCGCCAGCCGTGAGAGCGACCCCGTCCGCTTGCTCATCGCCCAACCAACGCCGTCCTCACCCACGAAGAACCGCATGCGCATCGATACGCCCAACAGGAGCACGGCGAAGACGTAGAGGACCAACAAGATGGGCACGATCACCAGCAAGGTCTGCACAGGAATGACGATGAGCTCGCCCTCGGCGATAAGGCCCATCGCCGCGACGACCGCCCACATCATCGCCAGCGATAGCGCACCGACCTTGAGCATGTCGCGCAGTGTGAAGCCGTCCGTGAACAGGTTGATGCGGCTCTCCCACTCGAAAGCGGGCCCGGCGGTCACACTATCTCCCCGGACTCGAGCACGCGCGCGCCTGCGGCGTGCATCTCAAGAAGGGCGCGATCACCATCGCCGGACCGCATATCAACGGCACGGCATGCGTCCTCGACCACCGTCACCCCAAAGCCCAACCCCACCGCGTCAAGCACGGTGTACTTCACGCAGTAGTCGGTGGCCAACCCGCAGATGAGCAGCTCGTCCACACCACGAGACATGAGGTACTCGCCAAGCCCGGTATCCAGACGACGATCGTTGTCGTAAAAGCCGCTGTAGCTGTCCACGCCCGGATCCGTCCCCTTGCGGACCACATGGTCGATCCTGGCCACATCAAGTGCCGAGTGGAACGACGCCCCCGGCGTACCCTGCACGCAGTGGTCTGGCCACAGCACCTGCTCCACGCCTCCCAGATCCACCACATCGCCCGGCTTGAGCGTGGGATGCATCCGCGCGAAGCTACCGTGGTCGGCAGGATGCCAGTCTTGCGTGGCGATCACCAGGCTTGAACGCTGGGCCAGTTCGTTGGCGATCGACACGACCGCATCGCCCTCAACGACGGGCAGCGCCCCAAACGGCATGAAGTCGTTTTGGATGTCTACCAGTATCAGTGCTCGCATCGGTCCTCCCTCGGCAGCTTGTCTAGTTTGTACCTTTATCCCCCGTACTCACGCACGCTCAGTCCACGATCCCACGCGCCTCCATGATGAGTCGGGTGCGGAGCTCATGCAGGCGCCGCTCGATCCCCACCGCGTAGCCGTGGGGGTTCAAGAAGCGCTTGTGTGACGAATCAAGATGCGAGAGCTGCTCTTGCACGCGCAGCCGGGACGCCGTGATGGGTGGCGGGTCGTAGACCCGCATGCCACCCTGCATCACCGGGACCAGGAGCTCCTCGTAGGTGTCGTCCGCCGAGAAGCTCTTGCGCCGTGTGATGTCGGCGGGATCCACCATCAGGCAGTCCTGATCGCACGGTGGGTCAAGCTCGCTGTAGATCATGTCGCCCACGAAGACGCCGTCTCGCATGAATCGACGGACTCCGTGCAGGCCCGGCGTGGTGATCTTCGCGGTCTGCTCGGACACCTTGATGCGCGGTTCCCAATCACGACCGGGCTTGCGGATCGCGGAGAGCTTGTAGACGCCGCCAAGCGCAGGCTGCCCTTCGGCTGTCACCAGGCGCGTCCCCACCCCCCAGAGCTCGATGGGCGCGCCCTGCTCCTTGAGGCTCTCGATCAGATACTCGTCCAGCTCGTTGCTGGCGACGATCTTGGTGTCTTCGAAGCCGGCCTCGTCCAATATCTCCCTGGAGCGCTTGGAGAGCCACGCCAGGTCGCCGGAGTCGATGCGTATGCCTGCAAGCCGATGGCCCCGCTCTCTCAGCAGCCTGCCGGCCTCCACCGCGTTTCGCACGCCCTCAAGCGTGTCGTAGGTATCCACCAGCAGTGTCGCGTTGTTGGGGAGCGCCGAGACGTACGCCTCAAACGCCTCTGGCTCGCTGTCAAAAGCCATCACCCAGCTGTGCGCGTGCGTGCCCGACGCCGGGATGCCGTAGCGCATCGCAGCCAGCGTGTTGGATGTCCCTGCACACCCGCCTATGTAGGCGGCGCGGCTTGCCGAGACACCCCCGTCCGGTCCTTGCGCGCGTCGCAGGCCGAACTCCATGACCGGATCGCCCTCGGCAGCCAGGCACACACGGGCCGACTTCGTTGCGATCAGCGTCTGGAAGTTGATGATGTTGAGCAGCGGGGTCTCCACGATCTGGCACTGCGCGATGGGCCCGATGACTCGCAGCAGCGGCTCGCCGGGGAACACGACGGTCCCCTCAGGGACAGCGGAGATATCCAGCTCGAAGCGCATCGTGCGCAGCCACTCTATGAACTCCGCCGAGAACAGCGGCTCGCCGTCGTTGCCCGACTGACCCGCCAGGTACGCGCAGTCCTCGTCGGTGAAGCGCAGGTCATCGAGGTACTCGAGCACCTGCGCAAGGCCGCACGCCACAGAGTACCCGCCGCCGAAGGGGTTGTTACGAAACGACAGATGGAAGCAGGCCCGGGTATCCGCGATACCGGCTCTGTGATAGCCGTAGGCCATGGTGAGTTGGTACAGGTCGGTCAACAGTGCGCGAGACCCGGTTTCCTCGGCCATCATGACTCCTTCACGTATGCGCTTTCGCACAGTTTAGACCAAGCTGCGGACAGGGGTGGTTTCCGCATTCTGTCAGCAGTACGCTACATCGAGTGCCCGCGTAGAAAGCCGCGCAATGACCGAGCAAGCCAAACCACGCGTACCCCGCAACATCAAGGCCCTGGGAATCGTCAGCCTGCTGACCGACGCCTCCTCGGAGATGGTCTACCCCATCCTGCCGTTGTTCTTAGCCAACGTGCTTGGCGCACCTGTGACCGCGATCGGCATCATCGAATCAGTGGCCGAGACCACCGCGTCGCTCATGAAGGTATTCTCGGGCTGGCTCTCTGACCGCGTGGGCAGGCGCCGACCTCTCATCGCGCTTGGCTACTCGCTGTCCAACGCAGTCAAGCCGCTGCTCGCTTTGACAGGCTCCTGGCCGGCTGTGCTGTTGCTTCGCTGGAGCGATCGTCTGGGCAAGGGCATCCGTACGGCGCCACGAGACGCGCTGATCGCCGACTCCTCCACCGAGGCCACCCGTGGCCGCGACTTCGGCGTACATCGAGCCCTGGACACCCTGGGTGCAGCTATCGGTCCGCTGACGGCCTGGGCCATCCTGACGCTCGTACCCGATGGCTACCGGACCGTCTTTCTGGTCTCCGCCATCCCCGGCACGCTCGCCATCCTGGTTGTCCTGTTCGCCGTCCGAGAGAAGCGCACCCCGCGTCCTGAAGGCACGCGTCAGGTGTTGAGGCTTCGAAACCTCGGGCGTCCGTTCGTGCTCTTCGCGGCGGTGAGCTTCGTGTTCGCCCTGGGAAACTCCTCCGACGCTATGCTCATCTTGCGCTCGCAGGACGTGGGTGCCGCCCCCGCGCTCATCCCGCTGATGTATTTCGCCTTCAACATCGTTGCCGCCGCGCTTGCGGCGCCGTTCGGCGCGCTCTCTGACCGCATCGGCCGCAAACGGCTGCTCGTCATCGGCTTCATCCTCTACGCAGCGGTCTACGCCGGATTCGCCATAGCAGAAGCGCCGATCCACGCCTGGCTGTTGTTCCTTGCATACGGCATCCCTTACGCAATGACCGAGGGGATGACGCGCGCCTATGTCGTCGACCTCGTGGGCTGCGACGTCCGGGGCACCGCCGTGGGCGGGTACACGTTCATTCTGGGTCTGGCCGCGTTGCCCTCAAGCGCCGTCGCCGGTCTGCTATGGGATACCGTCTCGCACAGCGCGCCGTTCGCGCTCAGCGCGGGACTGATGCTCATCGCCGGAACCGCCCTGGCGCTCACCGGGCGCTCGCTGCCGGCTAGGACCTGCTCCTGAGACGAGTGGACTTTCGCTGACGGGGTGTATACTTCCGCCGCTTGCCTGCATACTTCATAGTGCATCTCATGGGGGACTTCGAAGGGCTGGATATGGCTCCACGCAAAGACATCCTGAGGCTCGTCATCGCGCGCTTCATCTCGCGTGCGGGAAGCGAGGCGGCGTTCTTCATCGGCGTATGGGGTAAGGCCGCATACGTCCTTGATGCCACCGCCTATGAGCTTGCCATCCTGATGTTCTGCCTGAGCATCGCGTCTATCCTGGGCAGTGCGGTCGCTGGCGTGCTCATAGACCGCTACGGCCCGCGCAAAGTGCTCGTGTTCGCCGAGGCGGGCTTCGTTGTCGCGGCGATGGCCATGATCTTTGCAGACACGCTTCCGCTGCTCGTCTTGGTCGCCTCGACCTGGGGCTTTCTAGGAGCGCCTGTCGGCACCTCCGCCGCCTCGTTCGCACCCCACCTCGTCACAGAGGAGTCCCAGCTCGCCAAGGTGAACTCATGGATCGAGGGCGGTGCCTCGCTGGCCTTCGCGGTAGGACCGGCACTGGGTGCCTTGCTTGCGCGCTTCGCACACGTCAACTGGATATTCGTCCTGGATGCGATCACCTCTCTGGTGGCGGCGCTTCTCGTGTGGCGCATCTCCACCCAGCCTCCCGTCCGCGAGGACCTGCATAAGACGCATGCGCTCACAGAGATGCGAGAAGGCCTGAAGGCCGCATACGGGCTACGCCCGATACGTTACTACCTGCTGATGGGCTCTCTCGTCTGGCTGGCGTTCGGCGCCTTCGGCGCTCTTGAGCCGCTGTTCTTCCGTGACGCCGTGGGTACGGGTATCGAGACCATCGGCTGGATGAACTCCCTCTTCGGGATCGGATTCATCACAGGCGCATGGCTCCTACCCCGGTTGCCGAAGCAGATCCTCTCGGCAAAAGGGCTGGCGTCACTGGGCACGCTCGTGGGCCTGGGCGCGATCCTGTACGTCGCCTGGACGGATCTGCGGATCATCGCCGTGGGGGCCTTCGTGTGGGCGCTGATCGTGGGGATCTTGGAGCCGCTTCTGCGAACGCTGATGCATCGCGACTCGCCGCGTGCGCTTGTGGGTCGCATCATCGGCACCTCCGAAGTCCACCGGCGGGCCGGCGAACTGCTGCCGCTGGCGGTAGCACCCGCGCTTGCCGGCGCCATCGGCGTACAGCAGACGCTCATCGGATTCGCCGTGCTGGCCTCCATCATCGCCGCGGGGTCGTTCGGCGAAGCCCGCGCCATCGACCGCGAGGCGCGCCTGCGTGGTGCGGTCCCTGTACCCGAGACGATCCGTATGGCCGAGGAGCCCATCTCCCCCAACCCGTGATCCCTATGGCGGGAACCGCCGCTCATCGAATAGCACTTGTGAAGCCAGGCACAAGAGTATTACCCTGGCTTACGGGGAGCCTTGCGTATTCGCCGGGCTGATGAGGGGAACACATGAACGCCACCACGGAGTGGGCGCTGACAGAGGGCGTCGCTCTGGCCATCTTAGGGGCCGTCGTTCTCGCTGCCTGCGTTCTACGGCTGCGACGCGCTGAAGCGCGACGCAGCGCTGAATCCGAGGCCTCGCATGAGCGGCTGCGCGCCGTCATCGAGGCGATCCCTGACGCCTTGTTCCGGATGGATGCCGAAGGGCGTTTTCTCGACTTCAAGCCTGCCCGCGATTTCCAGCCCGTGCTCCCCCAGGACGCCTTCATTGCGAAGCGCGTCAGTGAGCTGCCACTACCGGCGCAGATGGTCCTTTCTTGGGAGCAGGCTCTAGCGCATGTACAGGCAGAAGGCGGGTACCGCAGCATCGAGTACGACATCGAATACCCGGACGGGACCCGCCAGTTCGAGGCGAGGATCGTACAGGCTACCAGTGACGAGTACCTTGCCATCGTGCGAGAGATATCTGCCCGCAAGCAGGCCGAGGCTGACCGCGCCGCTTATCAAGAGCAGCTGGAACGCACCGTCAGCCGACGGACGGCGGACCTGGTAGAGGTCAACATCCGGCTTCAGGAGTCTAACCGCGCAAAGAGCGCGTTCCTGGCGAACATGAGCCACGAACTGCGAACGCCCTTGAACTCGGTGATCGGCTTCACGGACATCATGCTCAAAGGTCTCGCTGGCGAGATCAACGAGGAACAGGCACGACAACTCACCATGGTCAAGCAGGCCGGAGGACAGCTTCTCTCGCTGGTGGACGACGTGCTCGACCATACGAGGATCGAATCGGGACGCGTTTCGCCCCTGCCAACCGAGTTCCAGGTCGCCACCCTGCTGCGCGAGTGCATCGCCCAGATACGCCCTGACGCCGAGTGCAAGGGTCTGCACATCAAGCTGGACGCGAAAGACGCGCAGATGCACAGCGATCGACGGCTGCTTGAGCAGGTGCTGCTCAACCTGCTGTCCAACGCCGTGAAGTTCACCAAAGAGGGCTCGATAACGTTGCGCAACCACCGGGACGGCGGCGGAAATATCGTCTTCGAAGTGTGCGACACGGGTATCGGGATCGATCCGGCCATCGAAGGTCAGGTGTTCCGCGCCTTCGAGCAGGGATCGAGCCACCTGGCCAGCAAGCCGACGGGTTTTGGTCTTGGCCTCACGATCTGCCACCAGCTGACCTGTCTGCTTGGCGGGACTATCGAGATGGAGAGCCAACCGGGACACGGGACGACCGCCCGCGTCATCTGCCCTCAACACCTTCGCCCACCCCACGCGACTTCCGCCGACGACGGCCCGCTCCTGCCCAACTGATATTGACGCGCGTCTCAACGGCGCGTACTGTGGGTAAATCCTACTCATGTTGTCAGGATTAACCCGGGAGATCACACCATGCGCCTCAGCGCTAAAAGCGAGTACGGCCTGCTTGCGCTCATCGACCTTGCTGCGGCGGTGGACGAAGCGCCCATGAGCACCCGCGACATCGCCACCAGGCGCGACATACCCCTCGCCTTTCTCGAGCAGCTGCTGGCCACGCTCCGGCGGGAAGGCCTGGTAACGGCTGTACGCGGCGCGCGCGGCGGCTTCGTCCTTGCCCGGGACGCCCGCGGCATCAGCGCACTGGACGTCGTGGAAGCCCTGGAAGGCCCGCTCTCCCCCACCGTCTGTGACGGGCAAGAACCGTGCGGACGGGGAGGCGCTTGCGCCGCGGAGCCGGTATGGATGCAGGTCTCCACGACACTGCGAGAAGTGCTTGGCAGGTTCGATCTTGCCTCTCTGGCGCAACGCCAGCTACTGTTCGACGCCGCGACCGGCGTGACCACACCCGAGGAGTGACCATGGATCACATCGTATACCTGGACTATGCAGCGACCACGCCTGTGGATGAGCGGGTGCTCGACGCGATGATGCCGTTTCTCCGCGAGCGCTACGGGAACGCCAACAGCCTGTACGCGCTTGGGAGAGATGCCTACAAAGCGATGGAGGACGCTCGTGAGCGAGTTGCGGCATCTATCGGCGCCTCACACCCCAGCGAGGTCATCTTCACCTCCGGAGGGACGGAATCGGACAACACCGCGCTCATCGGACTGGCCACTGGCGGCGGCCGCAGCAGCGGTCACATCATCGTGTCCGCCTTCGAGCACCACGCTGTGCTGGAGCCCGCCGAGTGGTTGGGCAAGCACGGCTTCGACGTGACAGAGCTTGGACCGCGCCCCGACGGACTCATCCATGCCGAGGACCTCAAGGCTGCGATGCGGGAAGACACCGTGCTCGTCTCGGTCATGCATGGAAACAACGAGATAGGCACCATCCAGCCCATCAGAGAGCTCGCGGACGTCGCACATGCCGGTGGAGCGGTCTTCCACACAGACGCCGCGCAGACGCTGGGCAAGGTCAACTTCAATGTCGACGAGCTGGGTGTGGACGCCGCCTCGTTCTCCAGTCACAAGATCTACGGTCCCAAGGGCTTCGGCGCGCTGTACCTGCGCAAGGGCACGCGCATGGCGCCGTACATGATGGGCGGCGGCCAGGAGTCCAGGCGACGCAGCGGCACGCAGAACACCGCGGGCGCCGCAGGCTTCGCAAGGGCGCTTGAGATCATGGATGCAGAACGCCCCGCCGAGACACCCAGGCTGACGGCGCTGCGCGACAGGCTTGTAGAAGGAGTGCTGGACCGGCTGGAGCTCACCTCGCTCAACGCTGCCGAAACAGAGGCACGTCTCCCCCACATCGCCAACTTCATCATCAAGGGCGTGGAGGGCGAGGCCATGCTGCTGCACCTGGATGCCAAAGGCATCGCCATCTCTACCGGCTCGGCGTGCTCGTCAGGATCGCTGAAGCCCAGCCACGTCCTGTTGGCGATCGGCTGCCCGCAGGAGTTCGCGCACGGCTCGCTCCGCGTGAGTCTGGGCAGATACACCACTGAGGAGGACATCGACTTCTTCGTAGAGTCGCTCGTACCTGTGGTGGAGCGTCTCCGCTCGATGTCCCCGCTCTACGCGAAGATCAAAGCTGCCCACGAGGCCGGATAACAAGGAGATTCACATGCAGCTCTATAGCGACAAGGTCATGGACCACTTCAGCAACCCGCGCAACGTCGGCGTCATCGAAGATGCCGACGGTACAGGCGAAGTGGGCAACCCCATCTGTGGTGACGTCATGAAGATCACCATCAAGGTGGATGACGACAAGATCGACGACATCATGTTCCAGACGCTTGGTTGCGGCGCTGCCATAGCCACCAGCTCGATCGTGACCGAGATGGCCCGGGGGATGAGCCTGGAAGACGCCGTCTCCATCACCAAAAAGCAGGTCGCCGAGGAGCTTGGAGGCTTGCCGCCCGCGAAGATGCACTGCTCCGTGCTTGCCACCGACGGGCTGAAGGCGGCGGTCGACGACTACCTCGTCAAGCAGGGTCGAGAGCCCATCGCGGGGCCGATCCTATCGAGCGATCCGGACTTCGACCCCCATGAGGACGAAGAGTCTGATGCGGAGGCGTGTGACCTCTAGCATGAGCGCCTCGTCGAAGGTCGCAATAGGGATGAGCGGCGGTGTTGACTCCTCGGTGGCGGCTGCGCTGCTCATCGAGCAGGGTCACGAGGTCGTAGGCATCACCATGCTCCTGGGGCTCGCCGATCTGCATGGGCGCGCGGGCTGCGGCGAAGACGAAGCGGCACTGGCTGAACGCGTGTGCGCGGAACTCGGTATCCCCCACTCGGTAGTGGACGTGGCCGCCGAGTTCGAGCAGGCCGTGGTAGAGCCGTTCGTCTCGGCATATGCATGCGGACAGACTCCCAACCCGTGCGTGTGGTGCAACGAGCGCGTGAAGTTCCGGCTGCTGCTTGCGCACGCCAGGGCGCTGGGCTGCGAGAAACTGGCGACGGGACACTACGCCCGGATCGTCCAGGACGCCGGGGGCGACCCCCGGCTCGCGCGCGGGACGGACACAGCCAAAGACCAGTCCTACTTCTTGTATCGGCTGTCTCAAGACACGCTTCGTGACGTCATCTTCCCGCTTGGAGAGATGACCAAAGAGCAGGTGCGGACCCAGGCCCGGCGACTCGCGCTTCCCGTTGCCGAGAGGACCGAGAGCCAGGAGATCTGCTTCAGCGAAGACCACCATGAGCTCATATCCGGGCGACACCCGGAGGCGCTCGTTCCCGGCGATATCGTGAACGCAGACGGCGTGGTCCTCGGAAGGCACAAGGGCATCGCGCGCTACACCATCGGGCAACGCAAGGGGCTTGGGATCGGCGGACCGGGCGGCCCCTACCGCGTGCTGCGCATAGACGTGGAGAACAACCGGCTGGTCGTTGGCGGTAACGAGGGTCCAAGCACTGCACAGATGACGCTGGTCGACCCCGTCTGGTACGCGCCGGAACCACATCTGCCAGTCCGGGCGCAACTGCGGTACCGAAGCGCGCCCCTGGACGCCGAGGCCCTCTACGACGGCAAGACGATAGCGCTCTTGTTCGCACGCGACGTGAGCACCACGGCCCCCGGCCAGTCGGTGGTCCTGTACGTGGACGACACGGTCGTCGGCGGCGGTATCCTCGGCGGAGACGCATAATCGCACTATCCGCACTGTCTTAGTGCGCTTACGGCATTGAACGTGGGCGTTCCGGAGCGTATGGTAGGTGGCGACTAACACCTCACCGACAGGAGGCAGCCATGCCTGCCCTGGAAGATAGCGTCGTCGGGACCATCGGCAACACTCCCCTTGTCCTGCTCCGCAGCGTGGCCACCGGCCTGCCCGGGACCATCGCCATCAAGCTCGAATCACGCAACCCGGGAGGGTCGGTCAAAGACCGCATCGGGTGGAACATGGTGCTGGATGCCGAGCAGCGGGGCGTGCTCAAGCCCGGCACATCGGTGCTCGTCGAGCCCACCTCGGGCAACACCGGCATAGCGTTGGCCATGGTGGGTGCTGCCCGCGGATACCGCGTCATCCTCACAATGCCTGAAAGCATGTCTGTGGAGCGCCGTAAGCTGGTGGCGGCCTACGGTGCCGAACTCGTGCTGACGCCGGCTGCCGGCGGCATGCAAGGTGCCGTCGATGCTGCCGGCGAGATAGCGGCCACAACGCCGGACGCGTTCATCCCGGGGCAGTTCGACAACCCCGCCAACCCCGCCGTCCACTACCGCACGACCGGTCCCGAGATCAAGGCCGCCCTTGGCGAGAGCCGACTGGGTGCGTTCGTGGCAGGGGTGGGTACCGGCGGGACCATCACCGGCACCGGCCGCTACCTTCGCGAGAAGTACCCGGATGTCCGCGTCATCGCGGTGGAGCCGGCCGAGTCCCCCATCATCTCTCAGCGACTGGCAGGCCTGGACCTGACTCCTGCTGCACATGGGATCCAGGGCATAGGCGCCAACTTCATCCCTCCGGTACTCGACCTTGGTGTCCTGTCCGGCGTCGAGCATGTGACCACGCCCGAAGCGATCGCCATGGCAAGGCGCCTTGCTGCCGAGGAGGGCGTCTTCGTCGGGATCAGCTCCGGAGCCAACGTGGCGGCTGCCCTCAGACTGGCGCGGCTCCCCGAGATGCAAGGTGCGCTCATCGTCACGGTGGCCCCGTCAACCGGAGAACGCTACCTCTCAACGCCGCTCTGGGAAGGCTTCGGCGAGTGAGCATGCGCGTCTCGCAGCGACTCGACTATACGGTCCGGCTCCTCATCGCACTGGCGGCGCAAGACCCCGATACCCCCGTGCCCGTGGGTAGTCTCGCCACACGTCTTGGCATGCCCCGGCGCTTCCTGGAACAGCAGATGACGCTCCTGGGAAAGACCGGCATCGTGACGTGCAGGCGAGGCTCAGGCGGCGGATGTTCCCTCGCGCGCCCGGCAGAGGATGTGACCCTGGCCGACGTGATCCGTGCCGTCGAGGGCACGCTGGTAGACGTACCTCATACCGCGGGGTCGGCTGCCACCGAACTGTGGGCCGGAGCGGAACGCGCATTGGATGACTTCTTCAGCGATGTCACGCTTCAAGACCTCGCCTATCGCCAGACACGGCTGGAGTCAGCCGGCGAGACCATGTACTTCATCTGAGCGCGAGCGTCGCACTGCAAGACGCTACAGCGGCCGGCGGATACCGCTGACCGTGTCCGGACCGTGCACCGGACAGGCCTGATCCTCGGTGAGCCAGACGTTCTCGTTACACTCGTCACACCAGCCCACGAACGTGCTGCCTGCGGGCGCGGGAGAACCTGCGGGAACCAGAGGCATCGGCGCAGGCGGCGCGGGGACAGGCGCGGGGACGTCGGCGCGTCTTGCGACGTGCACAGCCTCCGGGCCCGGACCGACCGAGGGATCGACCGCCGGATTTGCGCGCTGTAGCGGCTCCAGGTTGCGGAGCACCAGCCATGCCGCGGAAAGCCCCACCAGGCCGAAGCCGAGGCCCACCGCTGTCAGCCTGAGCACGATCATCGGGTCGGTCAGCGGTTCGAAGAACGAGGGGTCGATCAGACCGATACCCACGAACTCTGCGGATATCCACATTCCAACACCGAACCAGCCCCAGGCGCCGCTGCGCCCTTTGGCGCGTGCGACCCGTGAGAACTTGCGGTAGACGAAGTAGAGGACGACCAGTTCAAGCATGCGACTCCGACCTTCAAGACTTCGAATAGGCTACGGGTGTTGGCGACGATTCTAACATCACCCGGATCGATCGACGTTGACGTCACGGGAACGGATGCCCGGTGACATGCCTCAGGGATAGAGCAGCCACAGCGCCTGGGTGCCCAGCTCGGCACCGTCCTTCTCGGCCAGACGTTCGTAGAGCTGCGTGGCCAAAGCAAGCCCGGGCAGATCGATTCCCAGGGCGGTGGCCTCATCGATGGCGATGCGCAGGTCCTTGATGAAGTGCTTCACATAGAAGCCGGGAGCCAGATCCCCGGATATGATGCGGGGCACGTAGGTGGACATCGAGAAACTGCCCGCTGCGCCTGCGCTGATGGCGTCCAGCGTGGTCTTAAGGTCGAGTCCTGCCGCACGGGCGTAGGCGAACGCCTCGACCGCGCCCAGCATGGATCCGGCGATCGCTATCTGATTGGCCATCTTGGTGTGCTGACCGGCACCCGCTCCGCCCGCCAGCGTCCAGGTCTTCCCCATTGCCGAGAAGAGCGGCTCCGCCTCATGAAACGCATCCTCATCGCCGCCCACCATGATCGTGAGACGCGCCTCGCGCGCGCCCACGTCACCACCGGAGACCGGGGCATCAAGGGCACGGAGGCCTCTCTTCGCGGCGGCATCGGCGATCCGCACAGCAAGCGAAGGCGTTGATGTGGTCATGTCGATGAGCAGCGCTCCCTCTCGGGCACGCTCGACGACGCCACCCTCTCCCAGATAGCACTCCTCCACGTCATGCGGGTAGCCGACGATGGTGATGACGATATCGGACGCAGCGGCCACCTCGCCTGCGGAGGGCGCCCACTGTGCACCGCTCGAGACGAGCGAATCGGCGCGTGACCTGGTGCGATTGAATACCACGAGAGGATATCCTGCATCCAGAAGATGCGCGGCCATGGGCTCACCCATGACGCCTGTCCCGACAAAGCCCACCGTGGGCATCTTCATCTTCCCCATGTTCACCCTCCCGTCTCTGCTTTCAGCGCCCGAAGCTTATCACAGCGCAAAGCCATGGAGTGGTGCATACTCTTACGTAAGGCACGCCGTTCGCGGCGCAAGGAGCCAACAGGAGGCATCGTGACCGCGATGATCTCAGCATCCCGCAAAGGACACACGGCGAACGTGAGGCGCTTCGGAGCGCAACTCGTGCTCATCGCCGTCATCTTCTCGGCGCTGCTCTATGCGGGGCTCTACACCGAACTCAAAGCAGACACGGACCGGGCCCTGAAGACAGAGGGCGCCTCCTACATCAATCTGCTGGTGAACGTCGGCGAATGGACCGCGTGGCACAGCAGCGGAGAGCTCCAGTCCGAACGCGCTGCGGATGGTACGAATGTAGCCTTTCGCCTTATCGACCTCGAGCCATTGAATCCGGTCTACCTCGCCGACGAGTGGGAGACGCAGGCGCTTGAGGCGTTCTATGCAGGAAGCTCCTCGTCCGCCTCACGGGTGGAAGAGACCTCCTCGGGCGACGTCTATCACTACATGGAGCCGGTGCTCATCCAACAGGAATGTCTGGGGTGCCACGCCGACTACAAGATAGGGTCCCCTCGCGGCGCAATCAGCGTGGAGATCCCTATGGACTCGGTACAGGAGCGCATCTCCGCCGGACGACTCATCTACGGTGCGTTCAGCCTGATGGCGCTTCTAGCTATGGTGGGAGGCGGCAGCTTCTTCCTCGCCACGTTCCACCGAAGCCTCGATGCGAGCAACCGCAGACTCGAAGAGATGGCCGTCACCGACGAGCTGACCGGTGCCCCGAACCGACGAGCGATGCTTGAAACACTGGAGATGGAGTTCGAACGCTCCGGACGGACCGGTGATCCGCTGAGCTTGATCCTGCTGGACGTAGACCACTTCAAAGAGGTCAACGACACCCTCGGTCACGCAGCGGGCGACACCGTGCTGGTGGAGCTTGCCCGCAGGGCGCGGGCATCCATACGACCGTACGACACGTTCGGACGGATGGGTGGCGAGGAGTTCTTGGTGGTAGCGCCCGGCACCGCCCCCTCCGAGGCGGACCGGCTTGCCGAGAGGATCCTTGAGACGGTCAGATCCTCGGCCTTCAGCGGCCCCGACAACGACATCAGCGTCACGGTGAGCGCGGGAGTCTCCAGCCTGTCGGTTGATGATTCCGGGGTGGACTCCCTGTTGGCCCGGGCGGACGAAGCGCTGTACGCCGCAAAAGACGGCGGTCGTGACCGGGTCATGAGCGCGCAGGAGTAGAGCGCGCCTTCAGGACTCGCGTGCTGCCAGGGTGACCCGGGTATAGAGCACGCGAAAGCCCATGCGCTCCATGTTGCGCTGAGAGCCGCTCCCCGGAGCGGTCTCCACATACACGACGTCGGCACCCGCTTCACGCGCACATCGGAGTCTTGCTGCGATGGCCGCCTGCTGAACGCCGCGACCCCGGAACGCCGGCAGCGTGGAATCGCCGTTGAGGTGGCCAAGCCCTGCGTCGACGGTCACCATGCCTGCGCCTGCGGGCACGCCATTAGCCATGACGACCACGCGAGTCGCATCTTCACGCCGGGAGGTGGCGTTCGCCACCCGGTAGTCCTCCTCCGTGGGCTGGTCTTCGGTGAACCCACGCGCCTCCAGATCGAACCACACTCGCCGGTCGACCGCTTCGCCCACGAGCACCTCGAGACCCTCCGCCTGCGCCGCGAAGTCGTCACCGTCGTCCATGCTGCGGGCCAGTACGTTCTCGTAGGAGATCGGTACGAACCCACGCTCTGTGACCCACCGGGTCAAAGAAGGGTCCGCAAGCGGGCACAGGTCCAGGACCGGACGCGACCCGCGTTCCCTGTAGAACGCCTCCAGAGCGACGACCTCTTCAAGCTCCACATGACGGGTCATGCCCAGGCCGATGGAGCCGTTCAGGAGGTTGTGCGCCGAGAACCACGTGGCGACGCCACCGCCGACCTTGAAGAAGGCGGCATCAGGGTATACGCCTGAGTCACGGGCCGCGACCACATACGACTCCATGTCCCGGACACCCGAAGACTCGATGCGCGCAGCTAGTGCGCTATCGGCATGCACAAGCGTCCACCCCCCCGGTGCCCTGGCCGCTCAGGTCACATCGCCTGCATGCTGGCCCGACGTTCGGGCAGCATGGGCGGCAGGCCCTGCTCGGCCAGAAGACAAGCCGGGCACGGCTGGGCAGAGATGACGTCTACGACGGCGAGAAGGCTGCCGGACCCGTCGACCACCAGCGGCAGCAGATGTGCGTGGCGATGACCGCACGCATGGTCGATAAGGATCGAGCGAAATACCCCACGCCCGAGATGTGTGTCCGTGCTGCTCATGAAACCCACCTGTCAGTCCGCTTTGTGCTCCGGCCAGTCTGCCGCAATCACCACATCGTCGCAAGCCCATCGTGCTCCGGATGCAGCACATGCCGTGCCGAGTAGGAAGCGAGACCGTATACTCTACGTCATCGCATACTTCGCTGGAGGACAACATGAGCGACGACTACGGGGTCTACGCCCCGCCACCCCGGATTCCGGGACAAGAACCGGAGGCTGCCGGCCAACCGGCTGGCAGAAGACCGAGGACCGGGCTGATCGTGGGGATCATCCTGCTTGTGATGCTCCTCATCTGCGGCTGCAGCGTCGCGGCCGGTCTGATCATGTACCGGGTGGTGGCTGAGTCCTCGGTCAGCACCGTCACCGTGAGCGAGACTCCCGCAGATCCCGCGGATGGAGATCGCCTGTCCGAGTGGATCGCCTGGAACCCCGCTTGCGCGGAGCAGCTGCCCGTTGCACCAGCCGGGGACGCCGCACTGATCGCGGAAGCGACAGGCCTGCTGGCTCCGGGGTTCAGCGTGGTGGACTCGGGTTACTCGGCCGGATTCGTGGATGCGCTTGAGGACTACTACTACGGCGACCTGTATCTGGTCCGGGCCGTCCATCCAAGCAGCGACTCGGTCTTCGCGGCCCTGGAGTTCACCGTTCAATCACCCGAGATGCTGGCCGAAGAGGTGCCCTTCGAGGTGTACGAGGGCGATGTGGTCGATATGCTCTCGGGGGATACGATCCAGATGATCTCTCGCGGTCCTTTCGGCAACACCGACTTCCCCATCGGTTCGCCGGACGGTGAGTCTCTATGGAAGACCATGGGGCAAGACTGGCCCGATGCCGTCGTCATGCGCATCACCACCGAGACCCCTTCCCAGGTCTCGGTGTCCATCACCAAGTGGCGGCAGTACGCGATCGACGACTACAGCCCAAGGCTGCTGGCGGTCTATGAGCTTGACAGCGGCGAGTGGACATTGATCGACTGGAGCTACGAGGTGCTCGACGACTTGCCGACAGAACCTGTGGACGACATACCCGTGACCTGATCTTGTTCAAGCGGAGGTGCCAGAAAGATGCTCACACGCATGGTCGGCTGTGACGCCGAAATGGAGTTTGACGCAACACTCATGGAGATCGTCCGGAAGGCCGAGGAGAAGTTCCCTGCGCCGGAGTACGCGGTGCTCTTCACGGACGCCCAGGACGAGGACGAGGACGACACCCTGGTGATCGCTCGCCGTTTTGGAGGCGTGCTCATCTCGATGATCTACGTCACGATCGATGAGCTTGAAGGGTTCGAGGCTGACGGCGTGGACTGGGCCAGCGACATGGCAGCGGACCTGGCCCGCACACAAGAGGAGATCGACGCCGTCATCGAGAGCGAATAGCTCCGGTTGCCCTACATCGCGTCGAGACGAGCCTGCACTATATCCCCCGCCTGATGAGCGGCCGCCCTCGTGGGCGGTCCCGCTTCAGGGGTGCGCTCGATGGACCTCAGCGCAGCAAGATGCTTGCGGGTGTCCCCGGCTTCAAGGGCTTTGACGGCACCAAGCCGGATCGTGGTCAGACGATGCTCGCGGGCGACGTATACCAGCGTGTCTATGGACAACTGTCCGAACTCGCGCTTGGACTTGACGGCCATAGCGCGGCGTCGGCACTGCTCAACATACTGGTGACCGGAGGTCTGGCTCTTTCGAGCTTCAGCACCCTGTCCGGGAACCCAGTCGCTACGTCCCCTGCGGGACTTTCTGCTGCTATCAGGTGATGCCGCCATTGATGCCTCCGTACGAGCGAGCCTTCGGGCGGCTTATGGTAGCACGGAACGGGTCTGACCGCTCCCCCCGATGCTCAGCTGACGCTAGCCGCCCAGCTTGTCCTTGAGCACCTCGTTGACCACCTGGGGGTTTCCCTGCCCGCGCATCTCGCGCATGACCTGGCCAACGAACCAACCTATCAAAGAGGTCTTCCCCTCTTTGTACGACGTTACCTCATCAGGATTGGCCGCCAGCACCGCGTCCACCACAGCCTCGATCGCGCCGGTGTCGCTGACCTGCTTCATCCCACGGGCCTCAACGATCGCTGAGGGCATCTCGCCGGTCTCTACCATCTCCGAGAAGACCGCCTTGGCCTGCTTGCCGGAGATGACGTCGTCGTCCACGAGGGCAACGAGCTCTGCCACCATCGCGGGCTTGACCGCGCTCTCATCCATGGTGATCCCCGCTGCATTCAGATGCGCCGAGAGATCGTTGATCATGACGTTGGCAACGGTCTTCGCCCGGCCGGCACCGGCCTGGGCGATCGCGGCTTCGTAGAACTCGGCCATCGCCAGATCCGATGTCAGGACGGTGGCATCGTATTTCTGCAGATCCCATGTGGCCATGAAGCGCTCCCGCATCGCATCCGGAAGCTCGGGCAGACGATCAGCGACAGACTGCACCCACTGCTCCGTGAAGGCGAACGGGACCATGTCGGGCTCAGGGAAGTACCGGTAGTCGTGCGCCTCTTCCTTGCTGCGCAGCGAACTCGTGCGCTTCGCCCCTACGTCCCAGTGCCGGGTCTCTTGCACCACCTGCTCACCAGCGTCCAGCATGTCGGCTTGCCGGACGATCTCGAATGCAAGCGCGTCATGCAGCGCCTTGAATGAGTTCATGTTCTTTATCTCGGACTTCGTTCCCAGCTCGGTCTCACCGCGCAAGCGGACGGAGACGTTGCCGTCCACGCGCATGGAGCCCTCTTCCATGCTGCAGTCGCTCACACCCAGCGTCACGATGATGAGACGCAGCTTCTGTGCGAAACGACGCGCCTCCTCGGGCGTACGGATGTCCGGCTCGGTGACAAGCTCCATGAGCGGCGTGCCCGCGCGGTTGAAGTCCACCAGGCTCTTCTCGGCGCCGGCGATCCGACCTTCCGAGCCGCCCACGTGCACCATCTTGCCGGTGTCCTCTTCCAGGTGGATACGGGTGATGCCGATCCGCGTGGTGTACTCATCGTCACCGTCGCGATCGACCCGCTCGCACACGGCGTCGCCCTCAACGTCCACGTCAAGATAGCCACCGCTGCAAAACGGCAGGTCGTACTGGGAGATCTGGTAGTCCTTGGGCATGTCAGGATAGAAGTACTGCTTGCGATGGAACTGGCTCCACAGCGCGATATCGCAGTTGACGGCCAGACCGGCGAGGACCGTCGCCTCCACTGCCGCCTCATTTGGCACCGGAAGAGCTCCAGGCATGCCCAGGCACACCGGGCACACACGCGTGTTGGGCTCGCCACCGAACTCGACGGGGCACCCGCAGAACATCTTGCTGTTCAAAGAGGTGAGCTCCGTATGTATCTCCAGGCCGATGACAGCCTCATATCGCTCGAGTACCTCGGTAAGACGATCCTTAGCCACAGAAGACTCCTATCGATTCATCGTCGTTCCACGCACCCACTGCGCAGAACCGCACTCACCGATTCTACTGGAAGTGCACGCTACGTGGGACGGCACAAGAAAGGGGCTGCGGGATCCACGCCCCGCAGCCCCAATCGGCATGAGGCATCGAACGCTAGTGCAACAACGCCATGGCCGAATCACGCACCGATCGCGGCAGCACTGTGGTGCCGCCCAAGAAGCGCATCTCATAGATCGAGTCCCGATTGGCAGCCAATGCAGCTGCTGCGTAGGAGTTCAATCCCGTGGATGGGGTGAGCAACAGAAGCGAGTAGTCGCTTCCCTGCAACACGCCGCCGGCCAGACTGTCAGGATAGTTGGTCCCCACAGCGATCGCGGGACGTGACCACAACATCCCCATATCCTCAAAGCCCGCCTCAGCGATATTGGCTGCGGTCTGGTATCGGTTCGCTCCATCGATCCGCGTGAACGCTCCAGGCGGCAGGGGTGACATGACCTCCAGAGCGCTCGCCACAGCCGCACTCACCGCGCTCGTGCCACCCAGGATGTAGCCGTGGTTGGAGCCGTTATCCAACATGGTCGCAAAAGTACCGGCCTGAAGGGTGTCGGGTGGAGTCAAATAGATCGGCCATACATTCGCAGCCGCGATAGGTGATGCGGCCAAAGCGTCAGGGAAGTCCTGTCCCGTGGCGACGAATGCGGTACCGTCATACCCTCCGTTCGCGTTCTTGAGTTCAACCACCTCGGTGGCAATAGCCTCACTCGTGCGGTAGCGGTTGTCACCATACAGACGCTCTGTGATGCCACTGAGGACGGTCGCCTTGATCTGATCCTCAACCGTGGCGCTCACCGCAGCGTCGCCTCCGAGGATGTAGACCTTGCTCACGTCCAGTCGCCCTAGCTCTGCCTGCACATCCACAGACAGGGAGTTGGGGTTCGTCAGAAGCAACGGGCCTTTCAGCATGCCGGCGAGAGCTGCACCACCCAGGGCATCGGGCCAGTTGTATGCCGTGGCCACCACAGCGTAGACTGCGCCGTCCGGGTACGCCTTTTCGGATGCCTCAACGGCCGTCTTGATGCGATCGATACCCGCGATCTCGACCGCTTCGGTGGGAACGTCCACGGTCCACTTGGAGATGCGGAAGTTGAAGTGGTCAGCCACATAGACATTACGATCCAAACCGGCACTGATGCCGTAAGGATTGTTGAATTGATCATCGCCGATCCCAACTGTGCCGAACGTCATCTGATACATCCCGTCTGAATCGAACACCTGCGCCCGTCCACCCTGAGACTCGATGACATAGACGTTCTCAAGCGGATCGGTGGCTACGTCGTAAGGACGCTGGAACTCTCCGGTACCCGTGCCGTTCCCGCCCCAATCGGTCAGATAGCCACCGACAGCGCTGTACTTGATCACGCTCTCGGTGATGCCACTACCAGTGTCAGTCGTCGTGTAGACGGCACCGTCTTGGGCCACACCAAGGCCCAGAGTGCTACTGCCGAGGCTCACCCATCTCCCCCAGTAGTCCCCCGTCGAAGCAAACCGCTTGATGTAGTTGTCGTTGTCGTTCACATAGACGCTTCCATCAAGCGATGTCGCTACAGCATTCGGACCACTGATAGCACCGTCTCCCACGCCATCGATGGTGCGCGCGCTGGCACCGCTATAGAGCTCGGGGAAGAAGACGTTGACCCTCCCACCGTTGCCCTTCTCACCTACGTAGACGTAGCCCCAACGATCGGTCGCCACGGATCGGGGTTTGTCGAGCAGCGTCGATGCGGTCGTCACCGTTCCGACGGAGCGGATGAACGCCCCCGTGGACGAGAACATCTGCACGCGATGATCACCGTTCTCGCCGCCAGCGACGTAGACATTGCCCCACTTGTCGGTCGCGACGTCAGACGCGTAGGAGAACTGTCCGTTACCAAGGCCTTCTGAACCCCAGTTGCGCTCCCAGGTCAACGTCACCGCACCGAACGCCGAGGCAGGCATCATCACCGTCACCATGGCTACGATCGTGAGCACGGCGGTCAGAGATCGGAGTGGCTTGTGCGGCATGATGGCCCCCTCGCTCGCAAGCACGGACAGTATTGTCCGCACTGACACCGATAAGGGTCTATACCCCGGGGGCCGCTACCTGGTGGGTCAGGCCTTAAGGCTCCGCACCGTGGCGGGCGTCATGTCCAAGGCAAGGTCGGCCTCCAGAGCCGCCGCCGCCCGCAACATCGTCGCCTCGTCGAAGTGGCGGCCGATGAGCTGCAGCCCCACGGGTAGTCCGCGGGAAAAGCCGCACGGCATGCTCACGCCGGGAAGACCCGCAAGGTTGAGCGGGATGGTGAATACGTCCGAGAGGTACATCGCCAGCGGGTCGGTCGACTTCTCGCCGATCTTGAATGCGACCTCAGGAGTGGTGGGCGTCAACAGCACGTCATAGCTCTCGAATGCCTTTGCGAAGTCCTCGATGATGAGGGTTCGGGCCTTCTGAGCCTGACCATAGTAAGCATCGTAGTAGCCGGCAGACAGCACGTAGGTGCCCAGCATGATGCGGCGGATGCTCTCGGGGCCGAAGCCCTCTGCACGCGACCGCATGTAGAGGTCGAGCACATCGGAAGCGTCGTCCACGCGGTGGCCGTAACGGATGCCATCGAAGCGCGCGAGGTTGCTGCTCGCCTCGGCGGGACCGATTATGTAGTAGGCCGAGAGACCATGACGTGCCGCGGGGATGTCCACGTCGTCCACTTCCGCGCCCAGGGCCGCGAAGCGTGCGGCGGCCGCCTCTACGCTGGCCTTGATCTCCGGAGCAAGACCTTCAAGCTCCAGCATGTCGCGGACTATGCCCACGCGCAGGCCCTTCACGCCGTCATCGAGGCCGGCAGTGAAGTCCGGTACGCCCTGTGTGACGCTTGTGGCGTCCATATCGTCCTTGCCGGCTATCGCGTTGAGGACGAGCGCCGAATCGCGCACGCTGCGCGTGAACGGACCGATCTGGTCAAGCGAGCTCGCGAACGCCACACACCCGTAACGACTCACGCGGCCGTAAGTGGGCTTCATCGCAACAGTGCCGGTCAGCGCGCCCGGCTGCCGGATGGAACCGCCGGTGTCGCTACCCAGCGAGACGGTCGCCATCCCGGCCGCGACACACGCCGCGCTGCCGCCGGAACTGCCTCCGGGTACTCGCTCC
>JBFHJN010000039.1:0-26039 GCA_041595875.1 Coriobacteriia bacterium | reverse complement strand
TTGAACAGCGGCACACCCGTGATCCCGCATGCGGCGATCAGCGTGAACAGGAAAGTGAGCGGCATCTTCTTCCACAGCCCGCCCAGGTGGTACATGTCCAAAGACCCCGTGCGGAAGAACACCGCGCCAACGCCGAGGAACAGGCAGGCCTTGAACAGCGCGTGGTTCACGATGTGGTAGAGGCCACCGGCGTAGCCGAGCGCGCCGTGCGCGCCCAGATAGCCCGCGGCGCCGATGCCCGCGAGGATGAAGCCCATCTGGCTCACGCTGTGATAGGCGAGCATGCGCTTGGCGTTGCTCTGCCCCAGCGCCAGGACGACGCCGATGAACATGGTGGCGATGCCGATCCAAAGCACTACCAGGCCGATCTGGCCCGTGAAGTGCCACAGCTCGTGCGCGATCTCCTCGGCAAGCTCGGGGCGGAACAGGGCGGTGACCGTGCGGAAGATGCCGTACGCGCCTGCCTTGATCATGACGCCTGAGAGCAGGGCGCTGGCAGGGGACGGCGCGACCGGGTGAGCGTCGGGGAGCCACACGTGGACGGGCAACATGCCCGCTTTCACACCGAATCCCAGTATGAGGAGCACAAACGCGACCCAACGAAGGGTCGTTGCACCGTGCTCCACAGGTATCGGCCCGATCGCGCCGGTGCCACCCAGCGCATAGGTGATGAAGATGCCTCCGATAAGCGCGAATCCGCCAAGCACCGTCATCCAGAAGTACTTGATCGACGCCTTCTTCGCTTCGTCCGTCTCGGTATGGACCACGAACAGATACGCGACCAGTCCCAGTGCCTCGAAGCTGAGATAGAGGGTGATGAGGTCGCCCGCCAACACGACGCCCAGCATCGCCGCGAGCACGACGAGGTTGGTGATGTGGTAGCGGTCGTGCTTCTTCTCATGCTTGAGGTAGTCGAGCGAATACAGCGTCGAGCAGAACCACACGAACGCCGAGAACAGCGCGAACAGCATGCTGAACGAGTCCACCGTGAAGGTCAGTTCGCCGATGATCGCGGGCACCGAGTATGTGATCTTGTGGTGTTCCGCTATGAGCGGTATCAGACCCGCGGTCATAAGCAGCGTGATGCCGGTCACGACGGTGACGAAGACGTTGCGGACGCTCTCGTTCCACTTGCCAAGCGGCCGCACAAGCGCAGCGCTCAGGAGCGGGACCGCCACGATAAGCGCCGGCAGTGCGTTCTGTGTGATATGTCCAGCGGCCTCCATCGTCTCCCCCTAGTGGAACGCTAGCTCCGCGGCCAGGCGCGCAAGCGAGAGCGGCATACCCGGTGCGGACGCCGCCAGCCCGAGGATGAGCGTGATCACTGCCGCGGCCACCGCCGGCAGGAGCATCGAGAGCGGAGCCTCGAGTTTCTTATCGGTGGGTGTGATGTCACCGGCAGGGATAGGCTCTTTGAAGTACGCCGCATAGACGATGGGCAGCAAGTAGACCGCTGCCAGCAATGCGCCGCCAAGTAGCACGGCCAGGTAGACCGGCTTGTCGACATCGAGCATCCCAAGGCCCAGGTACCACTTGCTCACGAATCCCGAGAGCGGCGGTGTGCCGATCATCGCCAGCGCGGCCACTGCGAACGCCCCCATGGTCACGGGCATCCGCTTGGCGATGCCGCGCATCTCGCTCACACGGTGGATGCCCGCATGCTTGATGAGCAGCCCGGCGCACAGAAACAGCGTGCCTTTCATGAACGCGTGATTGCTGATGTGGACGAGCGCGCCTATCATCGCCTGTTCTCCCAACAAGGAGATGCCCAGCGCCACGTAGCCCATCTGGCTGATGGTGGAGTACGCGAGCCTGCGCTTGAGATTGTCCTGGTTGACGGCGAGGATGGCGGCGAAGATCACCGTGAATGCCGCGATGTACTGCACGTACTGCATGACGCCCAGCTCGCTTAGCAGGCTCACCCCGAACACGTTGAACACGACGCGCATGATGCCGAATGACCCCGCCGCGACCATCACGCCGGAGAGTACGGTTGAGAACGGCGCCGGTGCGGCCGGATGTGCGTCGGGGACCCAGCCATGGAGCGGTACAAGAGCGGCCTTCACTCCGAAGCCGACTAGGAAGCACCAGAAGATGGCGAGCAGGTTGCTTTTGCCCATGCTCATGTCCAGCAATCCTTGAGTGGAGAGCGTCTGATCGCCGGCGAGGAAGAACGTGAACACGATGGCCAGCAGTACGAGCGATCCACCTATAAGGATGTAGATGATGTACTTGGTGCCGGCGGCCATCGCCTCGGGGGTCTCTTCATGCACCACCAGCGGATAGGTGAGTATGGAGAACAGCTCGTAGAACACCAGGAATGTGAGCAGGTTGCCGGAGTAGGCGACCCCCATGGTCCAGGCCAGGCTCAGCGAGAAGAAGGCGTAGTAGCGGCTCTTGCGATGCTCATCGGCCATATAGCCGGTGGAGTAGATGAGCGCCAGCAGCCATAGCGTTGACGCTGTGATCCCGAACAGCGCGCCCATCGCGTCGACACGCATATACATCCAGATGCGGGGTGTGAGACGGAGCAGGTAGGTCTCGTAGACCTGACCATCCAGCACCCCGGGAATGAGTCCTGCCGCCACCACGACCGTCAGCAGACAGGTGATCGAGAGGCCGATCGCGCGCCATCGCTCCGAGGTTCGCGTCAGCGGAACCACGACCACGGCCCCGAGGATGGGAATCAGAAAAGCCAGCGGCGGTATGATCGACGCAGTCAATTGGCTGTCCATCAGCTCCAGCTCCCTACATACCGAAGACGAATCGAACCGCCGCACGAGCAAGCGAGAATGGCATTCCCGGTACTTCGGCGGTGGTGCCAAGCAAGATGACGTACAGAGCGCACATGATGATCGGGATGAGCAGCGTGGGACGCGCCTCATCGACGTGGAGCTGGGTTCCCGGAGGTGCCTTGAAGTAGGCCAGGTAGATGATGGGCATGAAGTAGGCGGCGTTCAGCAGGGCGCTGGCTATCATCACAAGGACGAACCACCAGTCGCCGGCTTCGAGCGCACCCAGCGACAGGTACCACTTGGTGACGAACCCCGCGAACAGCGGGACGCCCACAAAGCTCAACGCGGCCACGGTGAACGCGCCCATCGTGTACGGCATCCGGTAGCCGATGCCCGCGAGTTCGTGGATGTTGGTCTTGCCGGTCTTGCGCTGGATCGCACCGGCCACGAAGAACATCGTTATCTTGGCGAAGGCCTGGTTCGCGATGTGCGCGATGGCTGCTGTGGCCGCCATAGGCGTGAGGAGCGACGCTCCCAAGATGATGTAGGAGAGCTGGCTGATCGTGGAGTACGCGAGCCTTCGTTTGAAGTTGTCCTGGAACAGCGCGATGAACGACGCGGTCAGGATGGTGAATGCGGCCAGCCACGCCAACCACATTGTGAGATTCAGCTGCTGGAGCAGCTCGACTCCGAAGACGTTGTAGATCACGCGTAGCACGCCGAAGGCGCCCGCCTTCACGACTGCGACCGCATGTAGCAGGGCACTCACCGGAGTGGGTGCCGCCATGGCCGTGGGCAGCCAGCCGTGCAGCGGCATGATCGCGGCTTTCACTCCGAAGCCGGCGATCAATGTGACGAACAGGAGGGTGAGCGTCTGCGTCCCGTTTGCCAGTGACAGGATGCCCGGCTTGCTCAAGGTGAGCGTTCCGGCTGTCTGGTAGGTGAGCACCGTCCCGATCAAGACGAACGCGCCACCTATCAGCGTGTACGTCAGGTACTTCCTTCCGGCCTTGAATGCTTCCGGTGTCTCTTCGTGGATGACGAGAGGGTAGGTGACTATGGTCAGGCTCTCGTAGAAGAGGAACAGCGTCAGGAGGTTCTCGGCAAACGCGATGCCCACTGTGGTGGAAACGCACAGCGCGAAGAAGCCGAAGAAGCGGACTTTGGAGTGTTCGGGCTCCATATAGCCGATGGCATAGATCGTCGTGAAGATCCACAGGGTGGAGGAGACGACCGCGAAGAACATGCCCAGCGCATCAACGCGGAAACCAAGGCCTATGCCCGGCGTGAAGTCCATCAGGCGGAAGACGTAGACGGTGCCGTTGATGGTCCCGGGGAGCATCGACATGACCACGGCCAGCTTGAGGACCGCCGCGCCCAGGCTCCAGAAGCGACGCCAGAATGCCTTCTGACCAGTGAGGAAGATCAGCCCGGCGCACACCAGCGAAAGCGTTGGCGCGAGTACCGGTCTGATGTCGACTACTTCCATCTCATCCTCCCAGCATGCGCGTGACGGCGGGTTCGATGAAGCTCAGCGGGATCCGGCCGAGAATGCCCATGACCAGACAGAGGGCGGCGAGGAGAAGCACGGGGAAGAGCATGGAGACAGGAGCCTCTCCAACCTCCAGGATCTCCGGATGTGTCGGGGGCTGGAAGTAGAACGAGTTAACCATGCGGATGTAGTAGATGAAGATGAACAGAGCACCGAACACCAGCGCGAATCCAAAGGCGGGTTGGCCGGCCTGGAATGCGCCCAGGGCGATGTACCACTTGCACAGGAAGCCCGCCGTGGGCGGGATGCCCACGATGGATATGGCGCCGATAGACATAGCCATGCTCGTAAGTGGCATGGCTTTGCCCACTCCTCGCAGGTCGGTGAGCGTGCGGTAGCCGGTCTTGTACATGAGCGCTCCGGCACCCAGGAACAGGGTGGCCTTGATCAGCGCGTGGTTGAAGATGTGTACCGTTGCGCCGATCATCCCGTACTGCGATGCGAGGCCGAGGCCCATCACGATGTACCCGACGTTGGAGATGGTCGAGTACGCGAGCATCATCTTGATGTCTTCTTGGAAGATGGCGAAAAACGCTCCCATGACGATCGAGATCGCGCCAAGCCATATGAGGGTCGTGTTCAGTCCGGCAAGCTCATAGGTACCGGCACCGTAGAAGATCTGGTAGACGCGCAGGAGTCCGAAGACGCCCGTCTTCACCACGAGGCCGGAGAGGATCGCGCTTATCGGACTTGGCGCGATGGCATGAGCGTCAGGGAGCCAGATGTGAAGCGGGAAGATAGCGGCCTTCACCATCAGCGCCATGGCTGTTCCGGCAAGGGCCAGCATCACGGGCAGTCTGTTCTCGACCCCCGCGAGCCTGGTCGAGATGTCCGCCATGTTCAGGCTACCCGTGACCGCGTACAGAAGCCCGATGGAGAACAGGATGATCAGCGAGGAGACGGCCCCCATCACGAGGTACTTGAAGGCGGCCATCTCGGCCACGCGCTCCCCGCTCACCGCGACCAACGCATAGGCAGACAGCGACAGGATCTCCATGAACACGTAGAGATTGAACAGATCGCCCGTCATCACGAAACCGATCATCCCGGTGAGGTTCAGGAGGACCAGCGTGTAGTAGTAGGGAATCCGTGGCTTTGGAATGGATTCGGCCACGTAGTGATACGAGAAGAGAAGCGCAAGCCACCCTATCAGGCAGATGATGCCTATCGACGCACTGAACTCGTCGAAGTGGAGTTCGATGCCGTACGGGCGCGCCCATCCTCCGACAAGGTATGAGAACGGCCCTTGTTGCGCGACCCGCATGATGAGGAAGAGAGCCGCCAGTGAGGTGAGGCTCATGATGAACAAGGCCCATATGGGAGCCGCTTTGTCGTTCCTGCGACTGATGATGGGGGTCAGGACCGCGCCAGCCATAGGCACGATGATGGCGACGATGATCCAGTGCGGCCAGCTCACCATCATTCCATCTCCCTCAGCTCGTCAGCCTCGATCGTTCCGCACTGCTTGTAGATGCGGATGATCAGGCTGAGCGCGAGTGCCGTTGTGCTGACCGCAACGACGATGCCCGTCAGTATGAGCGCCTGGGGAATGGGGTTGGTGAACGGTGCCCGGGCCCCTTCGCCCATGATCGGCGCGTCGCCCCCATCGACGACGCCCAGCGCCACGATGAACGCGAAGATCGCCGTCTCCATGATGTTGAGGCCCATGAACTTCTTGATGAGGTTGTCCTTGGCGATGACCGCATACAGGCCGATGAGGAACAGCACCACCGAGGCCGCGTAGTCGAGGTTGACCCACAGCGCTTCGATCATCGCTCGGCCTCCATCGTCCAGAAGATCGAGGCGATGATCGCTGCTCCACCGACGCCGATGCCGATCTCTATCGCCAGCAACCACATGGTCCGGATCCAGCTGAGCGCCTCGGCGGTAGGGAAGCCAAGGTAGAAGCCTGTGTCGGTGAGACCGGCGAGTCCGATGGCTATGAAAGTCAGCGGCGCGGCCGCCTGCAGCCATGGCTTCGGCCTCTCCGGCAGTAGGCGGCGCGCCTCGTCCTCTCCCAGCACAAGCGTCAACACGATAGCCAGCGCGCCAAGGACGGTACCGCCTTGAAAGCCTCCGCCGGGGCTGACGTGACCGTTGATGATCACATAGACCCCGAACATGGCGATGAACGGCGCCAGAAGCCGCACGATGAAGCTGACAACGACGCTCACGGAGTGCGAAGGTTTGTCCTCGGCGGCCGTAGAGGCGTCTCCCAAGAGCAGCACGGCCAGCACTGCGGCGAGCGCGGTGAAGATCACGGTCACCTCGCCGTTGGTATCGAAGCCGCGGTAGTTGAGGATGACGTCGGTGATGATGTTCTCGGCGCCGGCCTCCTCGGCACCGTGCTCCAGGTAATACGCCGAGACGTGCGTGTATGTGGCGTTGTTGGCGGAGCCATGCGGAGGGAGCTCTGACACAGCGAGCAACAGCGGTATAGCCGCCAGGATCAGGAGTGCCGCGACGAGAGCTTTCTTCATTTCTCTCGCCTCGCCGTTCTGCTGATGGCGACCAGGAACAACACGGTAGTGACGCCAGCGCCAACCGCCGCCTCCGTCATCGCCACGTCAGGAGCCCCGCGCAACTGCCAGATCACGCACATCACCAGGCTGTACGTGGAGAAGATGATCGCTGCTGCAAGCAGGTCTTTGGTGTGGATCACGGCTATCGCACAGGTGATCAGCAGCAGTAGCAGGACGATGTCGAACGCCTGACTCATGCGGACACCTCGCGATCTGCCCGACGCCAGGGTACGAGCCCCGTCTTGTAGGCGGCCCTGGCCAGCGCATGACCGGTCGTGGGGCTTGAGAGCAAGACGAGCAAAGCGAGCAGGATGATCTTGAGCCCGGAAACGTCGAAACCGTTGTGGATGGCCAGGGCGAGCAGGAGGGACCCCGCACCCACGGTGTCGCACTTCGTCGCCGCATGCGTGCGGGCGTAGAAGTCGGGCAGCCTGAGCAGGCCCAGCGTCCCAACGAGGAAGAAGAACATCCCTATCCCCGAGAGCACCACGGTCAGAGCGTCAGTGATCGCCGAGAAAGTCGTCATGACCAATCACCGCGCAGCCTGTTTGTTTCCAGGAATCGGGTGGCCGCGATGGTGACGACGAAGTTCAGCAACGCGTACACGAGAGCGATATCGATATAGAGGCTGCGGCCGAACACGATGCCCAGAAGCGCGATGACCACCAATGTCTTGGTGCCCACGATGTTCACCGAGAGAATGCGGTCGGCCACCGTGGGGCCCGCGTACGCGCGCCATAGGCATAGGAAGGCGTTGACGACCAGGAATATGCCGACCCCCCAGAAGAACCCCTGCACCTCTATCACTCCTCGAAGACCCGCATGATACGGCGCTCCAACGCGCCGTTGGCGATACTGTCGGCAAACTCTTCTGACAGGCAGTGGATGATGAAGACGTCTCCTTCGGCGTCAACCGTCAGTGTTCCGGGCGTGAGCGTTATCGAGTTGGCAAACGCGACACGGGAGACATCACGGCGCATCGAACACCGGTGGGTGATGATGATCGGCTCTATAGGCATGCGGGGGTCGAGGACCTTCTCGGCCACATAGACGGCTGCCACGATGATCTCTTTGAGGAGCCAGGCTACGTAGGCGAGTAGTCGCGGGAACTGTTTGAGCTCAAGGGTGGGAGCGTCTTCTCCCCAGAGGCTTCGCGATGCCCACCAGCCGAGCAGTACGGCGAGAACCGCACCCGTGGCGACGTCAAGGGGAGCCAGCGATCCGGTCATTATCAGCCAGAAGGCGAACAGCGCCAGTGAGGACTGAGCGGTCTTCACGAGGGGACCTGCAGGCTATCGAATGTGACGCTCGGGCTATGGTCAGCTACGGGCTGGTGTTGACGTAGCTGGCCTGTCACAAGCCGTATGAGCTCATCTTGGTCGGCCGCATCCGCCGGGTACGCCGCAGATGCGGTGGACACGGTCACCCTCGTGACCGGGTCGATGACGTCGCCCTCGAACTCGGCGACAGCGACGGCGTTCTGGACGCGTTCGGCCACCAGGCGTGCTCGCTCACTGGATGCGAACGGCAGGATCACCGCGAACTCGGTAGGGCTGAATCGGGCGACTATGTCGGTGTCACGCGATGACATGCGCATGAGATCCGCGACGTGGCTGAGCATGAGGTCGGCCTTGTAGTGCCCGTAGCGCTCCTTGAATCCCTGGTAGTCATCCACCGAGAGGACGATGAGGCCCACCGGCGTCGAGTAGCGGTCGCAGCGTCGTATCTCCTCGTTCAGTCGGTTGTGCAGGTAGTCGCACTTGTATAGACCGGTGAGTTGATCGCGGATCGATGCCTGCTCTAGTACCTCAGCGTGCTGTTCCTGGCGGTGGGCCTGCAGCCCTATGACCACGCCCGAAAGCAGGAACACCGTCATGCCGAGAGTGAACTGGGGTATAGAAGCGGCCGTTGTCGCGGTCTCTCGTGTGAGAGCCACGACCAGCGCAGTGACCATCGCACTGGCGATGAGCGCGCCGGAGACATGATAGGCGAGCGCCGCGATGACGATCGGGACGAGATAGAGCGGCCAGTAGGTGCCCGGGCTGTTAGTGACCATGATGAGAGCCGTCACGAACCCGCCGGTCACCGCTATGAGCAGAGCGCTCCAAAGACGTAGACGCGGTGCGCGAGCGTCGCTCTGCGGCTCAACCTGTTCGGCTGCCCCAGGCATGGATAAGCCCCCGATCCCTGATCAACACAAACCCCGACGTTTCCGTGTCGCTCCGGGGGTGCGGCACGGGGGCACCGCTCGTGAGTAGTTTCGATAACAATTCACGATGTCTCGCTTCCCCTATTCCCGTCATGTGACAGAAATCACGAGCGAAACAAAGCCTGAGAAAACCTGACATATGGTTGAAACTGGCTGAAGTCCTGGTTCTCCACGATGTCTCCACACAAGTCCTGCCCCGGGGGTGCTAAAGTGGACTACTGTCATCGGGGGGAGCGAGATGTCTCAGACGCAAAAGGCTGCGAAGGGCCCTATCACTCAGATTCTTGTCGCCATTGTCTGGGTATTGGCTTCATTGATCGTGTTGCTTCTTCTGGCGCATGTGTTCATCCGTCCGGTCTCACCCGAGCAGATCACGCCCCCGGGGCACTTCGGGGAGCCGTGCGGCCTGTGTCATCTGGTGAGTGATCAAGCTGATGTCATCCAATTCACAGAGTGACGGGAAGTCAGACATGATAGTGAACGAGCAGCGTGTGTCAGGCTCTTTGACCAAGGGTGTCGACCTTCCGAAGAAATCCGCACGCCCGTATTCCCTGGGCGAAGAGATCGCCAACGCCATCACTCATGGCCTGGGTGTTGCGCTCAGCATCGCCGCGCTTGTGTTGTTGATCGTCGCTGCGGCCCGAACGAACAACCCGTACCAACTCGCGAGCGCCATCACCTACGGCGTGACGCTCATCTTGCTCTACCTTGCGTCCACGCTCTATCACTCGATCCCCGATCCCCGGGCGCGCCGCGTACTCAAGGTGATCGACCATTCGGCCATCTACCTGCTGATCGCGGGAACGTACACCCCGTTCACGCTCGTGACGATCCGCGATACGGGTGGATGGTGGCTGTTCGGCATCATCTGGGCGCTGGCTGTGACCGGAGTGAGCCTGGAGGCGTTTTGGGTGTACCGCCCCAAGTGGGTATCGGCGATCGTGTATCTGGGGATGGGCTGGCTGGTCGTTGTAGCGATGAACCCGCTTCTTGCCAACCTGCCGTCCGCCGGGTTCTGGCTCCTGGTTGCCGGAGGGCTCGCCTACACGCTGGGCACGATCTTCTACGTGCTCAAGCGCGTGCCGTACACGCACATGATCTGGCATCTGTTCGTCATCGCGGGCAGCGTGTGTCACTTCCTTGCCGTGATGCTCTTCGTCTTGCGGTAGCCTCACGGTCTCCAGCGCGGTGGAGCGAGGAGCACGGGCACGGTCGTCTTCTGTAAGACGGCTCCTGTGACGTTGTCGAGCGTTGTTTCAGAACCGTCTTCGCAACTCGGTCCCATGACCACGAGCGAGAACTCGCCGCTTGCCGCTGCCTGGGATATCAGGCGTTCTGCGTCGCCAAGCAACATCCTGACGCGCACCTCGCCTGCGCCCGCATCGCGCAGCTGATCGGCGAAGGTCGCGAGCCTTGCGTGCACTTCATCTGCCGAGACCTCCTGCGCCTTGCCCTGTTCGACGACGTGCAGCAGTGTGACAGCGGCAGGCCCTCGCTGAGCAAGACCCAGCATCAGTCGCGTGGCGTGCTCACAGGCGTGGTCATGGCTGGCCGGAAACAAGATGTTGCCCAGCATGGCCGCACACGTGCCGCCCACTGCTTCGGGGTGGTCTTCGGATGCGGGGGCTGTGAGAAGGATGGGCCTCTCGGCGATCCTGATCAGATCCGATGACACGCTGCCCGACATCACACCGTCGAAGAGCCCCTTGCCGTGGCTTCCCGCAACGATAAGCCCGGCTTCGTGCTCCACGGCTATGCGCTCGATCTCGTACGGTGCGTAGCCCACAGCGGTGTCGATTCGCACGATGATACCGGCGCGTTCGAGCTCCTCGGCCTGTCGACTGAAGATGGCGTCGCCATCCGGGCCGGGCAGGGAGCCCGGTCGGTCTATCTCGATGACGTGCACGAGCACGGCGTCGCTGATGCCCAGGATGCCCAGCTGCTCAGCGCACCTGACGATGCCGTCGGATGATGATGAGAGATCTGTGCATATCACGGCGTTGCGAAACATCAGTCACCTCCGTCCCGTCAGTTGCCATCGAAGAAGCTGTCACCGAGGTCTCCTGTGTCCGAGTAACCCCGCTGCTCCCAGTAGCCGCGGTACTCCTCGTCGTCAGAGAGTTCTATCTTCGAGATCCACTTGATCCACTTGTAGCCCCACTTGTCCTCGGCGACGAGTTGGAACGGGAAACCGCGCTCGGCAGGCAGGGTCACGCCGTTCATCGAGTACGCCAGCAGTATGTCGTTCTCGTAGAAGTACTCGATCGGGAAGGAGGTTGAATACCCATCTACGGCGTGCAGTATGACGGTATTCGCCGAGGGTTGTATGTTGACCTCTTCGAGCAGGTCTCGAAGCAAGATGCCCTCCCACAGCACCTTGACGCTCCAGCCTTCTACGCAGTTGAGAGTCACCACTTTTGTGTAGCTGGCATAGCCGCTCGCGACCTCGGAGTAGGTGTATTCGGCGGGCGCCGAGACGAGCCCCGTCACGTCCAGGCGATAGGTGTCACGGTCCACTTGCTGGACGCCGGCTATCGAGTTCTCGCGAAAGTCCTCGACAGAACCCAGCTTGGCACCTTCGTATTCGCTGATCTCCACGCCATCGAGCGCAATGGCGTCGTCACGAGGGGCGTCTTGTGGTGAACCGCCCGATGACGGGTTCGAGCAGCCCGCGAGTAGCGCCAGGGACAGCGCTGTCATCATCACTGTCAGGGCGGCTGCGCGTCGCATGTGTGTCTCCTTCGAGAGTAGGTGCTTCCCTCTTCATTCCCTCGGCGGGCGAGTTGCACGCTTATGAGAGAATGGGCGCGGTCGGTCCAGTGAAAGGAAGAGCGGTGTCCAACGTCTTAGAGGTCTCAGGACTCCGGAAGTCCTACGGGAAGCACGAGGCCGTGAAGGGTATCGATTTCACCGTGTCGGAGAATGAGATCTTCGCGCTTATCGGTCCCAACGGTGCGGGCAAGACCACGACATTGCGGATGATCGCCACGATACTGCAGCCAAGCGCCGGCACGGCACGGCTTGATGGGATCGATGCAGCCGCCGATCCCGCGGGGATCAGGGAGAAGATCGCATACCTGCCGGAGGAGGCTGGCGCATACAAGAACATGACCGGCGAGAGCTACCTTCGTTTCATGGCGCAGCTCTACTTCTCCGAGAAGGCCCGGCAGACCGAGGCGTTGCAGATCGCGCGCGACGTGTCGGCTCTTGGAGAGCGACTCTCCGACAAGCTCGGCACGTACAGCAAGGGCATGACCAGGAAGCTGCTGCTTGCGCGGACGATCATGACGCGGCCCCGCCTGGCGATCTTGGATGAGCCCACCAGTGGCCTTGATGTGCTGAACGCCCTGGAGGTCCGTTCCACCATCAAGGAGTTCTCACGCCGGGGCATGGCCGTGCTGCTCTCAAGCCACAACATGCTGGAGATCGAGTACCTCTCGGATCGTGTGGCCATCATCAACAAAGGTGTCATCCACGAAGTGGGGACGCCTTCAGAGCTCAAGGAACGCTACGGCGCCGCGAACCTGGAAGAGGTCTTCGCGGAGGTGGCCCGATGAGGAAGTTCGCGGTGCTCCTGCGCAAGGAGCTCAAGGAGCTGGCGACGCCCCAGATGCTGCTCCCGTTCGTGGTCACAGTCCTGATGTTCGCCTTCATCGGCAACATCATGGGCACGCAAGGTGCCGAGGATGCGGCAAACAGGAGGGTCATCATCCTGGACCTTGACCAGAGCAGCGCCTCGGAGTTGGTGGTGGACACCATCGCCCAGGCGGGCTTCGCGCCCGATATCCGTGCCGGGGTCGAGGTGGAGCAGGTCGTTGACGAGCTGAAGACCAAAGAGTCCGCCTCCAGGCTGCTTGTGGTCATTCCGGAAGGGTTCGGTGAGCGGCTCTCCCAGGTGCAGCGCCCGCAGATCGTGACCTACTCGGCGCTGCGCAATCTGTCTGCTACAGGATCGCAAGACGTCAGCGCGCTACAGCAGGCGATCGCCGGTGTCTCTGAAGCGGTGAGCGCGCAGATGCTGGCCGAGAGGGTAGGCGGTGCGGACCTCGAGGCGCTGAAATCGCCGCTCGTCGTCGAGGAGCACGTCATCGTCGGCGACAAGGAGGCCGTTGCCTCGCCAGACATGATCGGCGGCTTCATCAGCCAGCAGACGATGTTCATCCCCATCGTCCTGTTCCTTGTGACGATCTTCGCGGCGCAGATGGTGGCCACCACGATCGCCAACGAGAAAGAGAACAAGACGCTGGAGACGCTGCTTGCCACACCCATATCCCGGGGTGGGCTCGTCGCTTCGAAGATGCTAGCCGCCGCGATGGTCGCGCTGTTGTCGGCGGGTGCCTATATGCTCGGCATGAGCTACTACATGAAGGGCCTTCAGGCGAGCTTCGGCGGAATGGAGCTTGGCGGCGGAGGCGGCGCTCTTGCGGAGTTGGGCCTCAGCCTTGGCGTTGGCGACTATGTGCTGCTAGGGATCACGATGTTCTTCGCTATCCTCGTCGCGATCTCCATAGCGTTGATCTTAGGGGCCTTTGCCGAGAACGTCCGAGCGGTCCAGTCTTTGCTCACCCCGCTTATCATGATGTTGATGCTGCCATATCTCCTGGTCTTGCTGCTTGATATCGAGGCCGTGAGCCCGGTGCTGCGGGTCTTGGTGTACGCGATACCGTTCAGTCATCCCTTCATGGCCGGACCGAACCTCTTCCTGGGGAACTACGGTATGGTCTGGGCAGGCATTGCGTACGAGGCGCTATGGTTCGTCGTGTTCCTTGTGCTGGCTGCACGCATCTTCTCTTCTGACCGGATACTTACAATGAAGCTCGACCTGGGGAAGAAGAGAAGGGGTCTTCGTCCCGGGAACTGAGCCCCCACGACTGGAGGTCGCGATGAGTGACGGCACAGGGCATCCCGAAGACTACCGACGGCTGTTCGAGGAGAGCCCTCAGCCGCTTCTGGTTTGCGATGCTGCCGCGCGCGTCGTCATGGAGGCGAACGAGGCGGCGCTCAAGATGTTCGGCGCTACCCGGGAGGACCTCGTGGGTCACGGCGTCATCGATTTCGTGGACGCGGATGATCGGGCTGCCTTCGAAGAGAAGATAGGCATGAGCACCCTTGAGAATCAGGACTGGGGCCCGTGGAGGTTCAATACCCCGGACCGTTCGTTTGATGCCGTCTGTCAGCGGCGCTCGGTGGAGTTCGCCGGCCGCCAGGCGCTCATCGTTCACATTCAGGACGTGACGCTTCGGGTCAGCCACGAAAAGGCGCTTGGGCAAAGCGAACAGCGCTATGCGGCCGCGGTGAAGGGCGCCAACGACGGCATCTGGGACTGGGATCTTGTGTCCGACACGGTGTACTACTCGGCACGCTTCTGTGAGCTGCTCGGATATGAAGAGGGCGATCTGGGTGACAGCCCCAAGAACTGGTTCAGCAAGGTGCATCCGGACGACATCGAGCACCTCAGGCTGGAGATCGATCTGCATCTGCGCCAGGTGACCCCGCGGCTCAAGGTGGAATACCGTATGCAGCACAGAAGCGGGGGCTATGTGTGGATGCTCACGCGCGGGGTTGCGAACTTCGAAGAAGGTCATGCGGTACGCATGGCCGGATCACAGACCGACATCTCGGATCGCAAGGCCGGTGAAGAGCGGGCCCTGCAGGGCACCTTCTACGACCGGCTGACAGGGCTGGCTAACCGGTTGCTCTTCCTCGACCGGCTTGGATTCCTGATCCGTAGGGCCGAGAAGAACGGCGACTATGGCTTTGCGATCCTGTTCATCGATCTGGACCGCTTCAAGCTCCTGAATGAGAGCTATGGTCACGCCCTGGGCGATGCGCTTCTCGCGGATGTCGGCAAACGGCTCAGCAAGGTCATCGGGACGGGCGACACGCTTGCGCGTCTCGGCGGGGACGAGTTCGGTGTCATCCTCGACGGGGTCACTGACCCGGGAGCGTGCCTCTACCAGGCCCAGCTGCTGTTGGATGCGTTCAGCGAGCCGTTCATTATCGGTGGCGACGCCGCGCACCTCACCGCAAGCATAGGCATCGCACTCAATGACGGTCGCTACGGGCGAAGCGATGATCTGCTCCGCGACGCGGATACGGCGATGTATCGCGCAAAGAAGAAGGGTCGGGCGCGCTACGAGGTGTTCGACGAGCAGATGCATCACGAGGCCGTTGCGTTCATGCGTGTAGAGGCCGATCTCAAAAGAGCGCTTTACGCTTCAGAGTTCGAGCTGTTCTATCAGCCTATCATCGACCTCTCCGACGGCTCTATCGCGGGCTCAGAGGCCCTCGTCCGATGGAATCATCCCGAGCGTGGATTGGTCATGCCCGGCGAGTTCATCCCCATCGCTGAAGAGAGCGGCCTGATAGTCCCGCTTGGTGAGTGGATCATGTTCGAGGCTTGTCGGCAGTGTCGGCACTGGCTTGACCAGGGCCTGGAACCGGGGATGGTCTCGGTCAATCTGTCGGCCCATCAACTCAAGAGCGGAAAGGTACAGGAGCTGGTCGAGGGAGCGCTGTCCCAAGCGGGGCTTGATGGCAGGCGTGTCCAGATAGAGCTGACGGAGAGCGCCGTCATGGAAGACCCCGAGGGAGCCATTCAGGTCTTCCGGGATATCGAGAAGCTTGGAGTGAGCTTCGGAGTCGACGACTTCGGAACGGGCTACTCTTCGCTTGCCTATCTGAAGTCGTTCCGATTCGGCGCACTCAAGATCGACCGCTCGTTTATCCAAGACATCACCACGGACGCAGAGAACGCGGCGCTCGTCGCGGCGGTCATCGGCCTCTCGCACAGCTTCCGGGCAAAGTGCGTAGGGGAGGGGGTGGAGACCGCCGAGCAGCTTTCCTATCTGCGGCTGCTCCGCTGCGACCAGGCCCAGGGCTACTTGTTCAGCCGGCCGGTTCCAGCCGCCGTCTTCGAGGAGACCCTGCGTTCGGGAGTCCAGGGCTGGCACCAGTTGCTCTTCTAGGAGGCGGCATGGCAATCCACTCCGTGCGATTGCTCGACTCACATGTCTGCGAACGGACCATGGGCATCTTTCGCTTCCAGAAGCCAGCCGGCTACAGCTTTCATCCGGGGCAGCACCTCTCCCTGCGTCTTGAGACCTCGGAAGGGCCCGTGCCTAAGGTGTTCACCATCGCAAGCGCTCCGTTCGATGATCATCTTGAGATATGCACCCGACAGACCGGCTCAGCGTTCAAGGCGGCTTTATTCGCCCTAACCCAGGGCGACGCCGCCGAAGTCACTTCCGCGACCGGACATCTTGCTTTGGCGGAGCCGGACGAGATGACCGCTTTCCTTGTTGGAGGTGTTGGCGTCACTCCTGCACGCAGCATGGTGCGTGATGCGCTGGTCCAGGGGCGCCGGGAGCAAGTCGTCTTGTTCTATGGAGACCGTAGTCCCGGATGCATGGCGTACGCCGATGAGTTTCAGGCGATAGCCGGCCGGACCCGCCGCCTCCTCTATGTCCCGGTGGTCGAGACCCCCGGGGAGGATTGGAGCGGTGAGGTCGGGTTGATCACGGCCGACCTGATCTCCCGTCACATAGACCCATCGGACGTCTCCACCTGGATCGTGGCAGGCCCCCCTGTGATGGTGGATGCAATGCGGACAGTCATTGACGATCTGGGGGTATCTCCCGGGCTGGTACAGGTCGAATCATTCACCGGATACCAGCCCCAGCGTGAAGTCACCGACCGTCGAAAGGGTATATGAGAGCCAGTGCGGGGTTGTTGCCCACGAGGGAAGAGGAGTGCAGTGATGGAGATCATGGCGCGGACCTGCAAGTCCGAGCGTATGAACTTTGAGAGGCTCATTGCTAGGTTGTTCGTGGCAGCTGGCGGGTTGTTCTGGGTCGCCGCGGTCCTCGGCATGGACCTGGGCTACCGGGACAAAGGAATCGTAGAGGCTGCGGGCACGGCGATGATCCCGCTGCTCATAACCATTGCCGCCCTGGCCATCGGCTGGTTCTATGAGAACCTCGCCGGAGTGCTCTTGCTTGTCGGCGCAGCCGGAGCAATCGCGTGGGGCGTCTTTGCGGGATGGGGCGAACTGGGCATCTGGTGGCTCATGGCCGGCGTTCTCATCGGTCCTACGATCATCGCGGGGATCCTGTTCTTGGCTGCGGGTCGGATGCAGAGGATATGCGAGCTCCAGGAGTAGTGGAGAGCAGCCGCTTATCGTTCCGCTCATCGTCGGGCAAGACCGTTGGTCGTGTCTGACGTGCCATTCGGTGCCAAGTGAATGGAGCCGCGCCTTCAATAGGCTAGACTCGTAGCGAAATAGTGCATGGGGCTGCGATGCCTGCTCGGTGTGTCTTGCGGGATCTTGGGTAGGTCCCATGGCGGGAAGGCTCACGGTTGTACGATCTTGAGGGGGTTCTCGGACCCTCGGTCATGGATTTCGTGGATCGCCACGTCAGGTCACTCCTGACGTGGGATATCCTCGTGTTCTTCCACCGCAATCCGGAAGCGGTCCTCGACCTCGAAGGACTCGCCTCACGGCTGGGACGCAGGACGGACGAGCTGGAGCCTGAGATAGAAGCGCTCTGCGACGGACGTGTCCTGACCAGGGCAGGCGGGCTGATCCGCTATCGGCCTTCCGCAGAGATGAAGCAGACAGTCGCCCAGTTCGTGGAGAGCTGTCAGGACCGGGGCAGACGTCTGGCTCTCATCGCGATCGTCTTGCATAAGATCAATCCCCAGCAGCCGACCAGGCTCTAGAGATGGTCTGAGATCCTCACCTGAAGGCTCTCCGGGTCCACCGTTTCCACGATCTCCAGGCCTGACTCATTGAGAGCCAGGTCTTTCGGGGTATCGATGGCGAGCCCCGTCGGGTCGTACATCACACGGACACGGGGTCTTAGCGTGTCATCTGTCATGCCGCATACGATGCCCACCGACTGGTCCGACAGGCGCACGACGCACCCTACGGGGAACACGCCCAGCTGTTTGACGAACATGCGGGTGAGTGTCTGATCGAGAGTGGTGAGCGTGTCTCGCAGCAGTTGCATCACGGCCTGATCCGGCGTATGCCCTAGTCCTTCAGGCAGCGGGGTCGTCAGCCGGTCATAGCGGTCCGCGATCGCAACGATGCGGCTGTATGGATGCGTGACGTAGTCGGCATCGCGCTCCGGGAACCCTGATCCGTCTCGGCCCATGTGGTGCTCGTATGCTACCAGCATCGGCGTACGATCCTGCTCGGGAAGGCGAGAGAGCACCTCGGCTCCTATCTTGGGGTGGAGGAAGTGCGCCTTCTCGGCCTCCCGGGGGTCGTTCATGTCGAACGCGACCTTCCCGATGTCGTGGAGGAGCGCCGAGATGCCCAGGGTGGTGAGGCCTTCTTCGGGCAGATCGAGGCCGATACCCAGTATCAGCGAGTAGATCATCGTGTTGATCGAGTGGAACAGGCTGGACTCGGAGTTGCCCGTCATCGTGGCGAGTCCGAGGACCGCGGCGCTGTCCTCCATCATGCGTGCCAGGATGCCCTCGACGATGACTCCCGCGTCGCCCACTGCAGGTTGCCCCGACTCCTGGATGCGCTGGGTCAGGGTGCGCATCACGCCGATGAGCCGGTTGTAGAGCGCATGGTCTTGCTGGCGCATCCGGTCACGTTCTTCGGCGCTCTGTGCGTCCTCGTCGACCAAGGCCGAGACCGTGACCGCGGTGACGCCGCGGCCCTCCAGTTCGTCGGCGATCTCAAGCGTCGGCGTCGCGCGGAGCCCCAATACCTCTATGAGCGCCTGCGCGTCCGGCCGGGCGAACCCGTCGTGCAGGGTCAGGCTCTCGATACGATGTGACTCGAGGGCCTCGGTGATCGAGCGAACGCCGGGAGCCTCGCTCGTCAGGACCTGGCTACCATGATAGAGACGGCCGAGATGGACGTTGAGCGTGAACGGCCCTTCGGCCAGGCACGCAGCGCTCTCCTGGAGCAGCGCATCGACCGCTTCGATATAGCGGGGGTGTGTGGCAGGGTACAGGTGTGTCGCCTTCCGTGCTGCAGAGAGTGCCCCGACAAGCGCGATGGGCTGATGCTCGTTCATCGGGCACCTCCTTTGGCTCGGCTGTCCAGCGCCTGTCGTGACAGGGCCGCCACCTCAGTGAAGTGACCGCGTTTGATCAGTGCTCTGCGCGATGCCAGGCGGGTGAGCACGTCCGATGCCCGGCCGTTGGCAGAACCGGCGAGCGCTTTGATGATCTCTCTGGTCAACGGGAAGTCCTTCCCGTCGATATCGATGTCGCCAAGCAGGCTGTCCAGTGCGTCTATAGCCCCCGGCGCAGGGCTCGCGCCCATCGCCCTGATGGCTGCAAGCGCTATCTCGGCGTTCCCGCTCCTGGCCATCGATGCCAGGTGCGTCAGGGCGTTCGGGGACCCAGACATGCCCAGCCCCTTGGCCGTCTCTCGGCGTGACTGCGCGTCGGCCCGGTTCACGAGGGATTCGAGGGCCTGGCGGGCACGAGGCTCGCTCGCGTCGGCAAGGCGTCGTGCAAGCGGCGCAAGCTGGAACCACTGCGCTCTAGGCGCGAAGGCGGACAGCAGGTCTATCAACCGCCGGCCGAGGATCTGATCCATCAGCTCGAGTCCGTCGCGATCACGGAGGGCAAGCGCCTCCTCCAGGAGCGCCACCTGCGCGTTCTCTCCGCATCGGAGCATGATGTCGCGCGCCGTGCTGACACACGCGACATCGTCGAGCACTGCGCGGAGCAGCGCACCCATGGCGCGACGGTCCGTTGCCCGTGCAAGCGCGGCATGCAGCTGCCCGGTGAGCTCAGGCCACGGGAGGTCCGTTCGGGATTCACGGGAGAGGAGCTCGGAGATGACGTCCGCGGCTAGCGTGAGGTCCCGCTGCTCGAACAGGGTGGGCACCACCGAGACAAGGCCCTCGAGGGTCTTGCAGTACAGGTCGAAGTCCTCTTGCTGGTCCAGAAGAGACAGCATCGTCGTTACCGTCCGGGCGCTGACATGCGAGAGAGAACGCCGGACCTCGTTTCGGAGCTGAGCGACCTCCTCGTCTTTCACTGCGGCGATCTTCGCCACTTTGGAGTAGTCAGCCTTGAGCTCGAACAAAGGCCGATCCGGGGTGGATGCGGCGCGGACTTCCAGCATGTGCTCCAGGAAGCTCAGTTCCTTGGCCGTGTGGCCGGCCTGCGCCAGCATGGGCTGGATCTCGGACATGATCTGGTCGAGCCGCTGCCCGATCGGGAGGTTGCTGAGCATGCTGGACATAGAGAGCATGTTCTCCCCGTACATCCCGCTCACAAGCGAGGACGCCAGGTCCGAGGTCCCGATGGTGCCAAAGACGCTCGCCATCAGCCCTTCGAGACCATCGGTCGCTGTGGCGACCAGGCCCAGCACGGCATCGCGTCCGTCGGAGTCCTGTGCAAGAAACGCGGCAGTGAGAGCAGAGACGAGGCGGTCAAGATCGTTGGCGCCGACTGCGGCCACGAGCTCGCCCAGGCCCTCGCTGAGGGCGGACGCGTCTCCTTTGACGACGCTTTGCAGCCAGAGAGCAAGCCTCTCGGGGTCGGTGGCCAGTTGCCGCAAGAACTCATCGACATCACCGTCCGGCGCAACCAGATCGAGTTCCACGGTAGTGAGACTCACGTCGGATACGCGTACGCACTCGATGCCGGCGGCTTCAAGTGCGCCGCCGAAGCCGCCGCGCTCGCGGACGGCACCCGGTGACTCGAGGGCGACGGTGAGTGTTGTGATGATGTCTTCTTCGCTGCATCCGGGGAGGATGTCCATCTCGGCCACGCCGTGCGCCACAAGAAGGTCCGCAAGCTCACTGGACCCTACGGACGACACGGGGATCCCCTGGTGAGTGAACCCTTCGCGCCCGACGGCGAGCGGTAGCACCGGTTCGATCGCGAGCAGGTCTGTCAGCGCCGCGCAAGCCGCATACGCGCTTTGGCGGGGGATGGGACTGGAAGGGGGGTACAGCCGTAGAGTCTTGGTCGCAGTCGTGAGGGCGCGAACGACGGTCTCGACGTTGCGCATCGTTGCAGGATCAAGCGCCAATCCGTGTTCACCCCCAGGTTCTATGTTATGAGCCCCACATGATTCTGCGGTAACAAGGCAACATCGTCCACTTTGGGATGTGTGGGATAGGCCCGTTACGGTAACCTTATCGGCATGAACTCATATATTGGAGAGGTTCTTCTCATAGCAGCACTGCTTGTGCTGAACGGCTATTTCGCTGCCGCAGAGATCGCTCTGGTTTCAGCGCGCCGCGCCGCGCTGAAGACCGAGGCCGAGGATGGCTCATCCAGGGCGCAGAGCGTGTTGCGCCTAACCGAGGACCCGTCCCGGTTCCTTGCGGCCATCCAGGTGGGCATCACGCTTGTCGGCTTTGGTGCTTCGGCGACTGCCGCGGTCACCCTTGCGGAGCCGGTGGCAGGGGCTCTGGATTCGATCGGTGTGCCCTGGGTCTCCAATATCGCCGGTGGCCTGTCGGTCTTCCTTGTCACGCTCGTGATCGCGTATCTCACACTCGTCTTCGGCGAGCTGGCCCCTAAGCGCCTTGGTTTGCAGCGTGCGGAGGGCGTGGCTATGGCCGTCGCCGGCCCCATAGGATGGCTTGCAACGGTGATGTCGCCGATCATCTGGGTCCTTTCCAGGTCAACCGATGCGGTTGCGCGGCTCCTGGGCGTCAAGCCCGGGTCGGTCCGGCCGGGAGTCACCGAGGAGGAGATCAAGCTCCTTGTGACCGAGCAGGGAACGCTTCTTGATGAAGAGAAGCGCATGATCCACGAGATATTCGAGCTTGGTGACACCGTTGCCAAGGAGATCATGGTGCCCCGCGTGGATATGGCGATGCTCGAGGACACGGCAACCGCCGGCGAGGCGATCGCCCTGTTCCGCAGGTCGGGCTTCTCGCGACTGCCGGTGTTCCATGAGGACGCGGACTCCATCGTGGGCATCCTGATGCTCAAAGACCTTGTCGGCCCTGCCGCCGAGGGCGCCCTGGATGAGCCGGTCACGCGCTTCACCCGGTCGGCGGTCTTCGTTCCCGAGACCAAGCCCATCCTCGCGATCCTCTCGGACATGCAGAACATGCACAACCACATCGCCGTCGTGGTGGACGAGTACGGTGGCACCGAGGGCATCGTGACGATCGAGGACATCGTTGAGGAGGTCATCGGCGAGATCGCCGATGAGTTCGATAAGGAGCACCGCTTCATCACGCCGCTTGGCCCCACGGAGTGGTCGATTGACGCGCAGTTGTCTGTCGAGGAGGCGCAAGACCGTCTGGGGCTGGATATTCCTGAGTCCGAGGAGTACGAAACGCTTGCCGGCTGGGTATTGATGGAGCTGGGGCATATTCCTGTGGCTGGAGAGGTCGTTGAGCATACGGATCTGCGCGTCACCGTGGAGGCCGTGCGCCGCAGGCGCATAGCGCGTCTGCGCGTTTCGAAGCAGGGGAGCCGTGAAGGGGGATCTTCGGATGGAGCACAGACTGTATCGTAGCCGCACCGATCGAATGATCTCGGGCGTGTGCGGCGGCGTTGCCCGCGAGATGAACCTCGATCCGACGTTGGTCCGGGTGATCGTCGTGGTTCTCACGCTCATCACGCAGGGAGGCTTTGCGATCGCGTACCTGGTGATGGCGTTCGCTATTCCGGAAGAACCACTGGTGAATGAGACTGTGACGGGATCAGTGCCTGCGCCACCGGCTGCAGGCGCCACTGAAGTGGAGAAGACGATGGCGGAGAACATGTCCGAGCAGACAGCGCAGGATACAGCTCCTTCGGCCCCGCCGGTGCCCCCCGTGCCACCGGCACCGCAGGTGACCGCTCCGTACGTGCCGCCTTCGACCCCTGCCGGACCGTCGAAGTCCTCCGGTCGCGGGGGAGTCGGGTTCGGGATACTCCTGGTGCTCGTAGGCCTGGCTCTGCTCGCCAATCAGTTCGTCCCTGACTTCGACCTGTGGCGCTACTGGCCGGTCGCCGTCATCGTGGTGGGCATCTTCTCCGTGTTCAGGGGGCTGAGGGGCTGATGGATCTCAAACGGGCTGCCGAGGGACTCACGATAGTGGGTATCGGCCTGATCTTGCTTGCCAATACGCTTGGATATCTACCGTGGTCGGTGTGGTGGAACGTCCTGTCGCTGTGGCCGTTGCTCATCGTGGCGGCCGGCCTCGACATCATCGGTCGAGGCACGGACAATACCTGGCTGCGCGTTCTCTCGAGCCTGCTGGTCGTCGGCGGTCTCCTCTACGGCGCTTTCGTGATGACCTCTGCCGGCCGCTGGTTTCCTGTCGTGTCGTTCGAGGCATCCCAAAGCACCGCTTTCGATAAGAGCGAGCCTCACAACGCGCGCGTCAAGAGCGGCACTGCCGAGATAAGCGGAGGCTTCGGAGAGTTCACGCTTGGCGCCGGACGCGACCTTGTGTCGGCCAGCGGCGAGACCCCCTTCGACGCGCCGGTGTTCGACGTCGCCGTGAGCGGCAACGAGGCGACGGTGGATGTCGGTGTGGGCGAGAGCCCCCAGGCCTGGCAGGGCTCCACGCGTTCCAGCATCGATGTGCTGCTCGACCGCAGCGTGGTGTGGGATCTCACCATCAAGGCGGGCGTTGCCACTACGAAGGCCGATCTCGGCGACCTGATGCTCTCGGCCCTCGATGTTGAAGCGGGTGTCTCGGACTCGATGATCGAGTTGGGCCGGATCCGTGCGGCTTCCGGAGTGACCGCGCTTCCGGTGAGGATAGAAGCTGGCGTCTCGACGCTTGAGCTGCGCATCCCCAGGGGAGCTCAGGCGCGGATCAGCGTGCAAGGCGGTATCAGCAGCATCAACGTCGGCGATGGGATCAAGCGCGTCTCGGACGGAGACGACAAGCGTTATGAGACCGCCGGATTCGACGACGGGGATGCGTTCTACGATGTCGTCATAGAGGGCGGCGTGGGCGCCATAGACATCCAGCTCTACTGATCTGCCGAGGAGGCAAACATGAGCAACGACTACCCGCAGGAGCCGGCACAGCCTGATCCGCTCAAGACCGGCGGTGGCACCCCGGCGGTGCTCATAGGCGTCGCGCTTGTCGTGATAGGAGTGTGGCTCTCGGTCTCGCGTCTGGGGCTGGTCCCGGATTTCTTCTGGACGGGCTGGAACGTCGTCCGCAATGCGGGCTGGGGTATGGCCGTGGTCATCATCGGTATCGTGGTCATCATGTGGTCGCGCGACGGTATCGCTCCGCACGTTCCCGAGCGCGGCACCCGTCTCTACCGCTCGCGCTCTGAGCGATGGATCGGCGGTGTGCTGGGCGGTCTTGGTCAGTACTTCGGCATCGACCCGACGCTGCTGCGTCTGGCATTCATCGCCCTTGCCCTCGCCAACGTGGGTGGTCTGTTCATCGCCTACATCGTTCTGTTGATCGTGGTGCCAGAAGAGCCCAAGGTGGCTCCGGGGCAGTGACCCCGCTCACCCCGGCTCCGGCTACCAGGCCGGGCGACGTGATCGACGTCCATACGCATCTGTTCTCCGTGCCGCTGTTCGCCGAGTACGTGGCCGCCAACCCGGACGCGAACCCTCGGTTCAGGCAAGCGCTCAAAGAGGGCAAGTTCGGCCGCCGCAACGAGACCTTGCCGGACCTCGACCCCGCTGCCATGGCCGAGTGGTACGCGCGGCGCCTCCATGACGCCGGTGTCGCGAAGGCACTCGTGGTCAGCGTGATCGAGGACTCGCAGTACACGCGGGAGTTCATCTCGGCGGCCAAAGGGCACGTACACGCGCTGACCTATGTGGATCCGCGTACGCCGCATGCTCCTGAGCTGCTGGAGCGCGAGATGGCTGCGGGTTTCAAGGGCGTGAAGCTGCTTCCGGTCAACCGCGCGTATCGTCTGTCGGACCCGGTGTGTCGACCGTTCTTCGAGAAGGCGGCCGAGCTGCGGGCACCGATGATCGTGCACTACGGTGTGACGGTCGATCCCAACGGAGACATGCGCTATGCGGACCCCACCGATCTGTCACCGGTGGCCCGTGACTTCCCGGATATCACCTTCGTCATCGCCCACTTCGGCGCGGGGTATTTGCATGAGGCGCTCCGCCTTTGCTACCAGTGCAAGAACGTGTGCCTGGACTCCTCGGGTACGAACAACTGGATGGACTTCGATCCGCACGGCTACTCGCTGGGCGATGTGTTCCTGCGCTCAGTGACCGCGCTTGGACCTGAACGCGTGCTTTTCGGCACGGATTCCGGCACCACCGCGCAGTACCGCTCGTGGATCAAGCACCAGCAGCTGAGGACGCTTGAGGAGATCGGTTTGTCTGAACAAGACCGCGATCTGATCGCACGTGCCAATGCGGTCAGGATCTTCGGTCTGGACGGGTAGGCGCACATGTTCGAGGCGAAGCATAACGAGGAGCGCGAGTACGACCAGCTGGTGAACTGGGAGCGGCGCCTGGAGCGTGAGGCTCCGTTCTTCAGGCGCGTGTTCGAGACCGAAGGCGTGCGGACGCTCGCTGATGTTGGCGCCGGAAGCGCCCGTCACGCGATCATGTTCCGCTCCTGGGGGCTTGAGGTCACCGCGATCGACCCGAGCGCCGACATGCTCGCTCTCGCGCATGAGAACGCACAGAGCGCCGGAAGCGACATCCGGATCATGGAAGGCGGCTTCGGCGACACCGCCCGCATCGTCGGACAGCCGGTCGACGCCATCACCTGCACGGGCAACGCGCTACCCCACGTGCGTTCACTTGCGGGCATGCGCGTGGCCCTCAATGACTTCGCTGCCGCGTTGCGCTCCGGCGGAGTCCTGGTGCTGCACTATCTCAACCACGCCAGGTTGATCCGTCACTCGATCCGGACGATGAGCCCGGTCTTCAGAGAGACCCCGGGCGGCGACAAGTTCTTCCTTCGGCTCCTGGACTACACCCCTGCGCGAGACGGCATCCTGTTCGATTTCGTGACGCTGGTCCGCGACCCTTCAGTGCGAGAAGGTGGGCACACCATCGATAGCTGGCCCGCGACACTGGAGGCGGATGCGCTGGGTGGCTGGAGTCTACGGACCCGCAGGTCGCTTCA